>CAIQOG010000027.1 GCA_903873355.1 uncultured Bacteroidales bacterium | reverse complement strand
TGTAAAGATAGTCAATTATTACCGACTCCAAAATATTTCTTTTGTAAAAAAGGGTAGTTCTATGCTGTAAAAAAAGAAAATCAGAACCTTCATAATGAAAATTCTGATTCAAGCCATTGTATTTTTTTGATTTTTAAGCAGCTAAAACTCTCTCAACTTTTTTAGCGCCGGGGTTGGCTTTGTAGTTTCATAAACACTAAACAAGTAAAAGAGTTCACAAGTACGAAATAAAAATGATAATTTAAATTCCCAAAAGTATTTCCAGGTAATGTTTTTCTATTCCGTAGAGTTTTTTTATGGCAGCAATATTTTCCAGAATCTGCTGTTTTTTTGGATTTGATTCTGCCGTTTTTTTACCAACTATCATCACGTTTTTGGGTGTGTGTTCCAGCGAAATAAACTCAAAAACATTGGTTTTGTAACCGTAAACCTCCAAAATCATTGCCCTGATGGTATCCGTGATGATTTCGGCCTGACGTTCTTTCAGAATTCCAAAGCGGGTAATGTTGCTCAGTTCGTTGCTTACATTCATCGCTTTGCGTATTTGCTTATGACAGCATGGCGCACAAACAATCAGTGCTGCTCCCGACTGAATTCCACGGAAAATTGCATCGTCGGTGGCTGTATCGCAGGCATGCAGAGCAATAAGTACATCAATTTTATCGAGTTTTGTGTCGGCAATGGTTCCTTTCTGAAACTTCATACCCCCAAAACCGGCTTTTAGGGCTATGTTGTTGCAGGTTGTTACCAAATCTTCTCTGAATTCAACACCTGTCATCAACGGAGTGAGTTTCAAAATATTGGTCAGATAATCGTAGAGTGCAAAAGTCAGATATCCTTTTCCTGAACCCATATCCGCTACATGAAAATTCTCAGGAAGCGTAAGTTCTTTTAAATTGGGTGAAAGTAATTCAATATACTGGTTTATCTGGCGGTATTTGTCGCTCATTTCGCGCCGGAGTTCAAAGGATGCATTTGTAATTCCAAGTTCCCTGAGGTAGATATTATCCATTAAATCAATGAGTTTGTCCTTGGGCTTATCGTGGGTGAAACCTGCCGGAGCAGGTGTGGCAACAGACAGTGTTTTCAGTTGTATTTTGCCATTTGGGAGCGTGTATAAATTGATACCCGTATGCACTGCCTGCAGCTCAGCATTATTGAAATCGGTTTCCAATGACCCTGAAATGAGTTTAATGCCTTCGGTTATGTCGTAGTTTTTGGTTATGTCTTTGGTGTTGTGACGGTACACAAAATTCAGCTGAAATCCTTTTTTGAGTTTAACCGGGGAAATAATTATTTTTTTTAAATCCGACTCTTTGTTCTTTTTGGCCGTCAGAGTTAATCGTATAAGTTCCTTATTTTCAAGCAGTGAACTTAGTTTTTCGATAAATATTTCTTTGTTTGATTTCATAATTGAATTGCTAAAATGGATACAAAGATAACTTTTTTAAATGCAAAAAACGCAAAGTTTGATTCAACTCTGCGTTTTCAGCATTTTAGTGTTTATCCGTATTCACTTATCCAAAGAACCACTTGTGAAGCTCACCGAAGTGTTTCTTATACATTTTAAAACTTTCTTCCAAAATTTCAAGGGCAACTTCTTTATCAAAGAATTTTTCGATAACCACGGTTTTGTGTTCCAGTTTAGGTAGTCTTCAAAAAAACTCATTGTTTCAGTAATCAGATACTGAGGCAGTTCCGAAATGTCGTTGTAGTGATTCACGCTGGGGTCACCGGCTGCCACGGCAATAATTTTATCGTCAGCTTCGCCGTTGTCGAGCATACGCATAACGCCGATTACCTTTGCCTCAACGATACACAACGGTACCACTTCGGTTTGAGAAAGAATCAGAATATCCAGCGGGTCATGGTCGTCGCAATAACTCTGTGGGATAAAGCCATAATTATGAGGATAATACATCGATGAAAATAAAACGCGATCGAGGCGAAGTAAGCCGCTTTCCTTATCGAGTTCATACTTGGCTTTTGTTCCTTTCGGAATTTCAATAATGCCTTTTACAACATCGCGTTCCTCAGTTTGTGGTACAACCTGATGCCATGGATTAAAATTGTTTCTCATTATATATATTCATAAAGTTGCCCCCTAACCCCCTAAAGGGGGAATAAGAGAAGTTAGTGCTGATAAATTGGTTATTAGTGTTCTAAATTATAGTATTTGTGATGCATGAGTTTTGGTATTTACCTCTTTTGAACTGATGATACGTGTAATTGTTCCGGTTTCGTCAATAATAAAGGTAGTTCTGAACATTCCCATATATTGGCGTCCATACATCGATTTCTCGCCCCAGGTGCCGAAAATAGCAGACAACTTTGTTTCTGTATCGGCTATCAGATTGAAAGGCAGATTCTGCTTTGCAATGAATTTCTGATGGGATGAAGCGCTATCAGCACTCACGCCTATGACTTCATAACCGGCTTTTTGCAATTCGCTGTAGTTATCGCGCAGACTACAGGCCTGTGCCGTACAACCCGGTGTACTGTCTTTAGGGTAAAAATACAAAACCACTTTCTTTCCAGTAAAATCCGATAATTTAATTTCTTTACCGTCCTGATTTACTCCCAATACTGCCGGAGCTTTGTCACCTACTTGTAATGCCATATTTTTTATTGTTTTAAAGGCCCCCAACCCCCTAAAGGGGACTTTTTGGAGGAAGATTATTGTTTTTGAGTTAAGTAGAATTCTACAATTACATATTTAACGCTATAAATACTTAAGAGTTCAATTTCTAATAAAAAAAAATACAAACTTTTTTAAAATCCCCTTGAGGGGGTAGGGGGCCATTTTCGTCCCTGCCAGGTATTTCGTTCTTCCAGCCGTTTTTCAATTTTGGCAGTAAATTCAAAGTTTTTCAGTCCCCAGTCGGGTGCTATGAGCAGCTCTTTGGGCGATTGTGATACAAAACGTTCGATGGCAATTTCGGGATTCATACGTTCCAGAAAATCAATTACTAAATCGATATATTCATTGGCTGTATACAGTTGAAACCACTCGGGATGTTCAGTAAACTGCTTTGCCATAACAGTTTTCTTTACCAATTGCAACTGATGTAGTTTCAGAGCCGTCAGCGGGAGTTTTGAAACATTGTCAGCGTGTTTTAAAATTTGTTCGCGGCTCTCGTTTGGCAAACCCAGAATCAGATGTGCTCCGGTACGCAATCCTTTTGCAGCAGTGGCTTTAATAGCTTCCACAGCCGAAGTATAATCATGTCCGCGGTTAATGAATTGAAGCGTTTCGTCGTAGGTGGATTCGATGCCGTACTCAATCATAACGTAAACACTTTTCGACAATTCAACAAAATAATCAAGCAATTCTTCGTTTATGCAATCCGGCCGAGTACCAACTACTATACCTTTTATCTGAGGGTGGGAGAGAGCCTTGAGGTCCCACAGCCAGTCTCCTTCGAGCCCCAGCGCCCGCTATTTGACCAGTGTTTGAGAGCGGGAGAGGGAGAGAGAGAGGAAGGGGGGAGAGAGAGAGAGAGAGAGAGAGAGAGAGAGAGAGAGAGAGAGAGAGAGA
>CAIQOG010000026.1 GCA_903873355.1 uncultured Bacteroidales bacterium | reverse complement strand
GTTTTGCTCCTAACTGACCACCTGAATTGGCATCAATCACTTTAATTGAAACTCCAGCAGTAATTGCAGAAGCACCTTCATTATCACAGGCTTTGGCAGTTAGTACATAATTTCCGGCTACCGAGCATGTCCAGTCGTATTTGTATGGTGAAGTGTAACTAATACCAATCAAATTACCGTTTGCATAAAACTCAACCCGCCCAATGCTTCCATCAGTATCGTTTGCTGTTGCTTGTAACGAAATAATATCGGTTGTCTTGTATTCAGCACCGCTTATCGGTTGTGTCATGCTTACCGTCGGGTTTTGGTTATTCGGATTCACAGCCGATGGAATTTCAAACGGTCCTAAATCAGGCATTCCATCATCGGTAGTTACTAATAAGTTCTTTACATAAAATGGCTTGGATGGGTTGTTTGGATATAAATTCATAGCCTGACTTAATTCCCAGGTGTAGGAAGTGCCGGCATTTTTTAATTTGCTGTCGGCTTTCAGTTTGCCAAAACCGTTGTTTGGTAATGAACCGTTTGCTTCACGATGGGCAATGGCATCGGCCAACGTCAGACTTTCATAATCTGCCCTTGAAGGATTCCAACCCGGAATCGATGCGGTCATATTCCATGTATTGTAACTGGCATCAATAGTGTTTCCAAACCATGTATTTGATTTGTCGTAGCTTATTTCCGAATCTGTTCCCGGATTGATTACTTCGCCGGGCAACAGTGTGCGCGCCAGTGTTTCGCTGTAGGGCTCAAAAGCCACACAATTGCGGAAAACATGGTTTTTGCCATTCTGAGTATCTTCGGAATAAGCAAAATTTTTCTCGTTATCGAACGAAAGACAGTTAATCATCGATACATTTCCTTCATTGTGATTCTGGTCAAAACCTTTATTGTTCGAACCGCTTTTGTATTTGTGATCGAAAGCAATGCAACGGATATACACATGAGGTGCCTGTGTGCGAGGTGTGGAACTGCTGCTGGCGCTGCCGTTTGATTTAAAACCGTTACCATTTCCGCCTTTCAGGCCATTTCGGAATGTCCAGCAATCTTCTACTATAATCTGAAAACGGGAATAATAAAAGTCGAAACCATCATCGCCATTTGCCCACGACCGACAACCACGAAATACATTTCCTGCACCCGGTGAAAGTTTACAGGAAAAACCATCGGCATTATCCACGTTTTTATCGTTGAGATACGAATCGCAGTTCAGAATCAGATTGTACGCTGCAATGCTACCATCGTTCGGCATCGTTCCGTTGGATTGTTGAATGGTAAGACCGCTATCGGAATTATAGCGGAAAATACAATTTTCAATAATGTTGTAACTTCCTTCAATACGAAGTCCGTTATCAGCCGAATTCTGAATCACCAGTCCTTTGATATGCCAGTACTGGCCACCAAGTTGAATACGGATTCCATTGGATGCGGTTACATTGAGAATTACCGAATCGCCTTTGGCAATATCCGGTGCATATCCCCACAGATTATAATAAGCATTTACATTTCCCGCTTTACTGATTGCCCAGATGGTGCTTACTGTATGTTTTCCTCCGCGAACCCAAATGGTATCGCCCGCTTGTGCCGCAGCATAAGCCACATCAAATCCACCAAAAGGTGATTCGATGGTACCGGGATTTGAGTCATCACCGTTTGGAGCAATAAAATATTGTTTGGCAAAACCTGCTGAAACCAACAGACATGAAATTAGTATAAATGCAAATCTTTTCATTCTCAATTAAATTTAATGAGTTTCAATGCCTGACGATAATTCCCATTGATTAATTCAACGGTATAAACTCCGGCTTTCAACTGCCGGTCGAAACGGAAACTGCGTTTTTCTCCTTTCATCAGATTGGAAATATTCATAACAGAAATTATCTTGCCCGACAAATCGCTGATTACCAACTGCGCAGAACCACTTTCAAATGCTTCAATATCAAAAGTAGTAGCAGAAAGGAATGGATTAGGATAGGCTTTCAAATTTTTAGAGCTTGATTGAATGGTTGGAAGTCCGGTTGATGGAACATATTCGTAAGCTCCCAAATCAACAGCAGTTCCATAAAAACCACTGAGATTGATGTCAAAACTTTTCAATGTTGCGGGATTCATTCCACGAACCACATTGCTTCCCTTATCAATGAAAATGGAATTTGGTTTCAGGCGGCCAAATCCATTTTTAGGTAAACTTCCATCGACTTCACGTGGAGCGAGAAAATCTTCTTTCGAAGTGCTCACAAACTGGTTGTAAATCGTCTTTTGGTCGAATGAACCACCGGTTGCGGTTTTGTATGGCACCAATGCAGTTGCACCGTTAATGCTGTTCCAACTATTATTCATTTCCGTTGTTCCTGCTGCCAGATCGAACATTTGTGCTTCACCACCCACTTTAGCATCGAAACTGATATTGTTTCTCAAATCGCTTGGAAATGCACGAACACGGAAATTTTTCAATCCTTGCCATGAAACACAATTGAAAATAAACAAACTGTCGGCATTGTTGTTTTCGCTGTAACCGGCACCGGTGGAATAACCATCGAAAGCAATACAATTCCGAACCTGATGTTTCGCAGCCCAACCATCTCCACCAAGTTTGAAGCCGTTCCCGTCGCCGTTCCAGCTAGAAGGAGGCGTATTTTTCTGACCATATTCCCAGTTAGGATCAGGAGTTACAATCAGGTCGGGGTTACCGTTGCCCATAGTCCAGCATGAATCCACATAAATGGTGTAATGTGTCATGTAAAAATCCCAACCATCGTCAGCATTTTCCCATGCACGGCAACCCACAAAGCGGTTATTAGCTCCGGGCGAAAGCTTGCAGGAAAAACCATCCGCGTTTTCGTAGGTTGTTCCCCAATCGAGGTTTCGGTATGCATCGCAATTTTTTACCACATTGCAGCAAACTTTATCGGCAGCATCTGCCGCATCTTTGGCCAGTCCAATCTGAATACCGCCATCGCCGTTGTGATGCAAAATAAGTAGTTCACAGATATTATAACTACCTTCTATCTTAATTCCGTTATCGGGTGCCTGACAAATTTCGAGACCTTTCAGATAGTAATAATTCCCCAGTATTTTAAAGCCGCGTGCTTCACCACGTGCCGTTGCATCGACTGTTGTATAAGAAGAGAAAATATCGTAAAAATTCAGTACGGGTTTTTCGCCGGGATAATTAAAAATGCAATAGCGTGCAAACTCATTCCCAATTCCGGTGAGAAATATGGTACTTGTATATCGATACGTTCCACCACGTAAATAGACGGTGTCACCGGCTTCCATAGCACTCAATGCTTTGGTAAGGTTAAAAAATGGAGCGTCTTTAGTTCCGGCATTGGTATCGTTTCCTCCTTTTTCGATGGGAGCGCAGTAATAGGCTGTGTGAACCGTCGATTTAAAAGTCGCTGTAACTGTTTTAATGGTATCAACTAAAATGCTTGTTTTAAGACTCGTTGAATTGACTGCACCTGACCATCCAACGAAAGTAGCCTGTTTGCTTGCATCGGGTACAGCTTCCAACTGAACGGTAGTTCCTTTTGTGTAAAATGGTGCGTCCGGAGTTTTTATCACGCTACCTTTGCCCACTACATTTATATTTAGAGCAAATTCTTTGGTGCCTTCTGAAGCTCCGATTATGGTAATTTTATCGAAATTCGGACCACCATTTACGGTCAACGAGCTAAAAACGATTTTGTTTGTTCCCTTTCTCAAATTCAGAACTGTTGTTGTTTCGAGCCAGGTGGTATACGCGCCGGAATACCCGAAAGGCATATTGGCAACCTGAAGTATATCGTTCACAGTTACACTCATGTCGCGAACATCTGATTTTCCGTTTGCCCAACGAACCGAAACAGTGGCAGCAGGCATATCAGCTGCAATGGAAAATTCAAGGGTCAGCTTACTTCCAACAGCATTCGTAAAGTCAACAAAACTCGAACCGGTATAACCTGCATGTTGAGTGTCGGTTTTACCATCAAAGATGCCGCTTTCGGCCTGAACAACTACATCGGCGAATGAACTTAGTGAGAATAAAATAAATGAAATCAGGATAATTGAACGTGTTTTCATGGAAGTGTGAGTTATCTGCAAAATTTAATTGATTGATTCTGATTGTTATAACTTAGTTTTACAATGTAATTTCCTTTAGCCAGGTTACCAAGATAAGCAAGGTGGTAATTATTACCGGAAGGGAAAATCTGATTGTCGACACATTGCATTACACATTTTCCGCTAACATCATAAATGTTTAACGATATTTTCTCTGTTTTTTCAAGTTTAAAAGAAATCGTTGAAAGAGCAGATCCGCTGATTTTCAACTCATTTGAACTATTGTAAATTGGGTTGAAAATGCCTGTCGGTGCTTTGTATTCGAACGCTCCCAAATCGGGGGCTGCTCCATTATAGGCTATCGGGTAAGGCTTGTCCAGAAAAGTATAGCTTACCACCTGACCTTTATCGATACAGTCGGAAGTTGGCAACAGGCGGCAAAAACCATTATCAGGAATGCTTCCATCCACGTTTCGGGCATTTCCTGCCAATTGACCGGCAACAGTATTATCAGTTAAATCCACTGCAAAATCGGCATAACCGCCAATTCCACCGTTTTGCTTGTCGCTGGTGGTAGTACCAAATTGCCAGCTGTTGTTCTGGGTGATATTCTGACTCTGGTCGCTGATCATTTTGTCGGTCGACTTAAAAGCAAGACAGTTTTTAATGGTATGTCCGGTGCTTCCGCTGGCCATTGAGAATCCTTTCACATTATCCCAGGTTGTGCAGTTGAGCATGACCTGCGGATCCTGGTTATCGTTCTGGTCGAAGCATTTTCCACCACCGCCCACGTATTTCATATCGAAAGCAATGCAGCCAACGGCAATGTTTGTACCGCGGGAATAGGTACTGTTGCCGCCCATCTTGAACCCGTTTCCGTTACCCGATTGATTTCCGCGAAGCGTCGCAGCATCACCATTGTGCCAGGTTCGGCAATTGAGTAGTAAAACCCCACAGGTATTTGAATAGAAATCCCAACCATCGTCGGAATTATTCCAGGAACGGCAGTTTTCAAAGATATTCCCGGGACCGCAAAATAATTTACAGGCAAAACCATCGGCATTTCCACCGCTTTTATGAGAATCGCAATTGTTGTACGAATCACAGTTGAGAATGTAATTATACGCACAGCTTCCATCGTTTGCTCCGGAGTCTTTAGCCAGTCCGATTTGAATACCGCTATCGTAACAGGCATCAAAATCGAGAAATTCAATAATGTTCCAGTTACTTTCAATTTTTATTCCGTTATCACCTGCTTCTTTGATGGTAAAACCTTTCAAGTGCCAGTAATTCGCTCCGGCTTCAATAACGAATGCACGATTGGCATCACCCGGACCCTGAGTTGTGAAGTTAAGTAATGGACGTTCAGCTGAGCTGGTATATCCGGTTCCGAAAATGCAAATCCGCTTGTCGGCAGTACCCGCTTTGGTCAGGTGAATAGTGGTATTGTAAGTATATGTTCCGGGTAAAACAAAAATCGTATCACCTGCATTTACGGTACTTACCAATGCGGAAATATTAAACTTTGGAGAACTTAATGTCCCAATATTTGCATCATTTCCGGTAGGGGAAACATAGTAGTTAATTGCACTTAATTTCGAAACAATTAAAACAGAAGCGATTAATAGTATACTAAATCTCATTTTCATTTTTAATCAAATAAATAGTAAATGGTCAATGAAAAAGTGGGAACTGATTTTAATTCTGAATTTTCAAAACTGTTTTATCATTGTTGGTTTTGAATACGATTAAATACAATCCTTTTGTCAGGTTTCCTGTATTAAGGTCAATTTTATTTTCTACTCCTGCATCTACCCAACCTCTGAAAGGTATATCAATCAACCGACCGTCAGCAGTTACAATACTAATTTCAGCCGGTGACAGATTTTTACTGCTAAATGATAAGGTTTTGTTGTTAAGCGAAAGTTGAGTTGAACTTCCGGTTATCTGTTGAATTGCATTCAGATCGCTATCGTCGCAGGTAAAATTCTCAACTGTTCGGTATGGTTTTGCTACACCGATGTAAGTTTCGGCGATACATGGAACATACTTTACACTGTCCAACTTATACGAATAGGGAAACAGTCCGGTCAAATCCTTCGGATTTAACTGAGGAATGCCGCAATTTTCAAAATAACAACCTTTTTGTACTAAAAAACCGGCAGGAGAAAATTCAGGAACGCCAACCTGTAAAGGAATTGGAGCATCTTTAAAATAACAATTTTCTACCAATACATTAGCATCGCAAGCAGAAGCTACACTATATATTGAATTTGCAACATAATAATTATTGTAACAATGAACTGTAGCATACCGTACGCGCGGATTACGTTGTATTGTTTTATCGAACCAGTTGTGATGCAAAGTCACTTTCATAATTACATCGCCCGACTCACTGTCACTATGACCAATCAGAATATTTTTGTCGTGATTAAAAAACTTATTGTACGAAATAGTAACATACTGGCTTCCACGGGTAACATCGAGCATACCATCGTGCGATCCGGCATAAGTACCATCACCATCGCTGAAAGTACAATGGTCAATCCAGAAGTTCATACATTTATTGTTGATTTTCAATAAATCATCAGATGCATCTTCGAAAGTAATATTCTGAACTATAACATTTGTTTTTGTATTCCAACCAAAGCCACCGCCTTCAATGCGTGCATCGGTTCCAAGTCCAACAATAGTTTTGTTACCCCGAGCAGACAATTCGCCCGATACATTGATGGTTCCTTTCACCAAAATAATAGTGGCTGTATTTACTCCATCAACTGCTGCTTTTAATTCATCTTCAGTAGTTACTGTAACAACCGGTCCACCTTCTCCTCCTGTTACTCCACCATTCATTGAAGCAAATCCCTCAGGTAGTCCGATTACATTGCTGAGTGGTTGAGCATGCAATAATGTTGCACATAAGACATATAATACAAAAAGTGATTTTTTCATAATATTCTATTAAATACTTTTGTTGTATAATTTGTTAATTTTAATTTTGCCATTTTCATAAACAGTTTTCTTAATTAATAATCCTTCATTAAGAGGAGTTACTTCCTGTCCGTTCAGATTATAAAACTTTTCAGAAACGATTCTTCCGAAATCTTCATTAATTTGATTTACAGCATTAGGTGTGTAAATCGTTCCCGTAATAACCAGATTCTTAACATTCACGTCTTTGGTGCTGTTATTGTTAAAACGGATATACATAGTCGGTCCCCAGGGAGCTGTTTCTGCACTCAGGTCAATCACTTTGCCTGTAACCCAACTGGTACTGCCATTTTTAGCTTGTGCACCGACTTGTTCCCATGTTGTATTGTCTTTCGAAAATTCTATTATAGCTGCACCACTTGAAGAGCCAACAGCCTGAAAATCAAAAACAGCACTTTCGGCAGAAGCCAAACAGAATGGACCCCAAACAGTTGATTTTGCACCGGTTGCCACAGTAAACTGACTAGCGACATTCACAATAATCTGTTTAGTACCCGTTGGTCGCGTTCCGGTTCCACTAGTTCCGGTGGTGTCAACCGGTTGTGTCTCATCCGGGGTTGGGAAGGTCCATGCACCTGTTTCAAGTTCTTTTGCGCCCAAATCGGGTTTTGCACCCGAGTAAGGAATAGCAAAATATGGTTTGAGACGAATATATGTTTGAACCGTTCCTTTGTCAATAGCCGGATTGGTATTTTTTAATTTAAAAAGCGATTGAATAGCCGGATTTGTAAGTCGGTAATCATCATCTCTGTCAAGATAAGCATCAGCGAGAATCATGCTTTCAAACATATCGTTGGTGAACGATAAACCCAGATTCCAACTGTTGGTTGTTTCGGTACTTCCGGCAGCTATATTCTGTCCAGTACCGGCAAACGAAAGATTGTTTATCATTACGTGTTTTCCCATTGAAGGAACTTCCTGGAATGCAAAATTCCCCATGCCGTTGTTGTTATAGCCTGTACAGTTGATACAAGTCACACCCCATGCATTATGGTTTTGGTCGAATCCTTTACCAATATTATTGAAAGCAAAACTGTGTAATACCACATTTGGTGCATTCCCATCAACACCTCCACCTCCACCGAGTTTGAATCCGTTTCCATCGCCCTGATAGCTGGTAATATATTCAGGCCAGTAGTTTACACCATTTCCCCACGACCAGCAGCTGTCAACCAGAATAGGCTGACTACCTCCATACACATCCCAGCCATCATCACCATTTTCCCATGCTCTACATCCAATAAATATAGTTCCGGTGCCCTCTTTGGCAGCAAATCCATCACCATTTTCACCATTGGCTGAGGTGTCACAATTTCTGTATGAATCACAATTAATAATTTTCGCATTTACAGCGCCGGCAGCCATCGAAATGCCATCAAAACCGCATTCCTGAATGGTCATACCTTCGACAGTGATATTTTCTCCGGCAATGATAATTCCATTGTAACCCGCTTTGTAAATTTTTATTCCACGAACACGCCAGTAAGCCTGGC
>CAIQOG010000025.1 GCA_903873355.1 uncultured Bacteroidales bacterium | reverse complement strand
CTTTAAGACGTAGTTTTTGAATTTTTTGATAGATGTAAAAAGTCCCCTGATTTCACTCTTAAGCCCCCATTTGGGGGTTTGGGGGTCAATAAATATCTAACTTATATAAACTCTATTATATATATTTTTTTCGAGACGATATTTAGGGGCGTAGCCCGGAAATCTTCGTAATATAATAAAATGATATGAATAAAGGGGCTTTAGCCCTGACATCTTAATCCAGAGATTTCAGGGCTAAAGCCCCTCAATTTCTATTTTTTTTTATTTTTCTACTAAGATTTCCGGGCTACGCCCTTCTTTTTCAAGTTTAACACTAAATATTCCTCAGTATACTTTGCCGATAATCATTTGTATTTATAGAAAACGAAATTTATTAATCAATGTGGCTGTCTCAAAAGAAAAAAGAACACAAATTACGCAAAAATCGCAAATCAACACAAAAAATAAATCTCTTATATAGAAGTATTTGTTAAAATGACATTTGCGAAAATTTGTGCAATTTGCGTAATTTGCGTTCAAAATAACTCTTATTGGACACCCTCATCAATTGTTTTTTTTCTACAAATATCTGAACCTTGTGGGTTCAAAATAAAACAAGCTATTATTTCAATTTAACGAATGTTGTTTAGAACTCACATTAAACATTTTTAATCAATAATCGTGTATTTCGGTTCTTCTCCAATTTTTGCACGCAATTCATTTATTTCTTTTTTCAGATTAATCATTGTAAGTTCACGCCCTACTGTAACATTTTGGAAACGAACCAATTGAGACATTTTTTGATGAAGTTCCTGTTCAATAACCTTTCGGTCGTTAATATCCTGAATAGTTCCTACCATAGCTATTATGACATCATTCTCGATAATTAACTCTCCAAGTCCTAACACCCACGACACTTTTCCATCAGATTTTCTTTTAATCCGATATTCCTTATTAAAGCGTTGTCGCTGACCAAGTACCTGATTTGCAAAATAATCGTTCATCATTTCTCTGTCTTCCTCATAAATAAGTTCCGACCAGCCACCTATACTCCGCTCATATTGTTTATCAATTCCAAAAATTTCGTCGAGTACTTCGGATGAGTTCCATGTACCCGCTTCCAGGCTGAGGTTATATGAACCAATTCTACCGGCCTTCTGCGATTGACGGAAGAACAGTTCACTTTCACGAAGATTTTTTTCGATACGTTTTTGTTCTGTAATATCCTGGAAATATCCGAACACGCGGCCGGTTGTTGTGTCTGCCATTCCAATCGAATGAACTTTCCTTAAATTTCCTTTAGCCGTTAGTACTTCTAATTCCAGGTCAAACGGTACATTTTTATCTATTGCATTTTGTACGGCTTCAGAAATGATTACAGCAGATTCCGGCGTGTAAAACCCGATAGCGGCTTCAATTGTCGGAACATAATCATCCGGCACTTCATGAATAGCGAAAACTTGCTTGGTCCAGAGCAATTTTCGTGTTTCAATATCAAATTCCCAACCACCTACATTACCAAGTTTTTCGGTATCGGAAAGCAAATTCTCATACCTCATCAATTCTTGTTCGGAAGTTTTTCTTTTGGTTATATCAATTCCAAGGCCTAAAATTTGTAGCGGCTTTTGGTCCTTATTACGAAGATAAACAACTTCCAAAGCTTCAATCCAGCACCAGCTACCATCTTTTCTTTTCATTCTGCATTGGTATGTAATCTGTTCATTATTGGTCGCTTCACTATATAACGGCACAATATTCGCAACATACTCTTTAAAATCGTCGGGATGCATTAATGTCGGAAGTAACTTATCACCCATTTCACTTATTTCATCCTCACTATATCCCAACGCTCGATTAATACCATGATTTGTATATACATCCTTTCTGTCAACCAAATCGTAGATATAAACCATACCCGGATTTAAATCAATCAGTTTTTCGATAAAATCTGTTCGTTCAACAAGTAATTCTTCTGCCTTTTTGCGGTCTGTTATATCCAGAACAGTTCCTGTCATAGATAAAATCTTGTCATCTACAATGAGTAACTCTCCAAGACATAATACCCATATCGTTTTTTTATCAGACTTTCTGACAATTCTGAATTCTTTATTGAATCGTTGTCGTTCGGCAATTACATAATTTGTAAGATAATCATCCATCATGGCTCTATCGTCAGGGTGAACCAACTCTAACCATTTGTCTAAATTCCTTTCATATTTATCATCTATCCCGAAAATTTCATCCAGCACTTCTGAAGATGTCCATGTACCGGTTTCGACGTTCAATATGTATGAACCAATATTGGCAGCTTGTTGTGATTTACGGAAGAAAATTTCACTTTCGTGCAAAGCATTTTCGGCTTTTATGCGTTCGGTAACATCATTTGCTAAAACTAATTTTGCATTTCTCCCATTATAATTAATCTCGTGTCTGAAAATTTCAACATTAATGAGCTCATTATTTTTCTTTTTATGAATAAATACACCAGCATTTCGAACGCCTTTATCTGCAGATTTGACTGATTGTTTCAATTTATCAAATTCCTCTTTAGGCCTAATATCTAAAATCGTCATGTGTGAAAACTCTTCTTCGCTAAATCCATACTTATCCACAAATGCCTTATTTACAGATAGAAATTCTAATGTTTCCGAATCGAAAACTGACATCGGCATCGGGTTAGATTCAAATAGCAAACGGTATTTATTTTCACTTTCACGTAATGCTTCTTTGGCTTTTATGCGTTCTGCTAACAAGGCAATCTGCTTGGTATACAATTCCAGTATTTCGGGGTTTTGCAATGTTGTATTTTTTGCAAAAAGCAAGGTAAAATCACCCAGCACTATATCTCCATTCTTTATCTGAATAATCCATACTTCGCCAATATTAAACATTTTGGAGACTAAACTAACCAAACCTTTTGGCATAACATTACCTGACAAATCGGCCAGAGTGTCAAATTTTGTGATTATCGCATTCTTTGTTTTACTAGCTTTGTTTGGATCATATTTCCACTCCTTACCTATTAGTTCAAAACCAATGATCGACTTTATTGATTTTTGTAATTTATCAATGCCCGAAAGTGCTACAGTTGAAAAATCAACCTGATTTTTACTAAGCATATTTAACGACCCGAATTTTGCTCCCGAAATATCAGTCACAGTATCCGTCAATTTCTTGTAATCAACCGCCTGTTTAAATTCAATAAATTCAGTACTGGAAATCAATAACTTATTCAGCAAAGCAGTATTTTCTTCTATTTTTTTCTCATTCCGTTTCCGTTCAGTAATATTTGCTATAAAAGCAACAATCAAGTCTGTCTTGTTAAATCTTTTTAGCTGGGCATTAATATCCACGTCAATAATACTTCCATCTTTACACCTATGCCTGGTTTCAAAACGATTGGATCCTGTTTTAATAATTTCTTTGAAATTATCTTTTGCATTATCTACCGATTCATGAACCTTTATATCAGTAATACTCATTTTCAACAGTTCGTGAGTTGTATAACCGGTCATTCGACTATAACTTTCATTGCATTCTACAAATCGGCCTTTCGTATCCAGAATACAAAAACCGTTTATTGCAGTTTGAAGAATTGTTTGTTGAATCTTTTCGCTATTCATCAATGCTTCTTCTGTTTTTTTCCGGTCTGTTATATCGTGAATAATTCCAAAAACAGATTTGGTTTTAATACTGTAGATAGCAGCTGAATGAATGGTTTTTATTTCACCTGTATCTGCTGAATTTATTTTAAATTCAATATCATAAGGCTCGTTTCTTTCTATGAGATTTTTTAAAGTATCTTCGATTAATGTGTGGTATTCGGGTAATACAAATTTTGTGACCTCCACGTTGTCGAATTGATCATAGTCTAATCCGAATATTCTTACAGCACCTTCCGATAATTTTATAGAATTGGTTTCTGAAAAGAATTCCCAGTTTCCTGATTTAGATGCAAACTCAGCCATGTTTAATTTATCTTTGCTTTCTTTCAGCGAGATTTCGGTCAGTTTGCGGTCGTTGATATTCCTGAAATTAATCAAAATTGATTCTACATTACGATCTGCCAATAAATTACTGATCGTACTTTCAATCCATATCCAATCTCCGTTTTTATGTTTGAACCGGTATTCAATTGTTGGAATATGAGCCGGATTTTTTAGTATTTCCATCAAACAATTTGTCACAATCGACAAGTCATTCGGGTGAGTTAATGTATTGGATTTTAACGCAATAAATTCATCCAACTCATAACCAAACATTCGTAAAGCCGAAGGGCTTGCATAGTTGGGATCTCCCTTCTTGTTTAACAAAACAAATCCATCGGGTGATTTTTCAATAATAGCCTGATAATGTTTACCTAATCTTACAACTTCGGCTTCAGTTCTTTTTCGTTGAGTGATATCTTGTACGGCTGATCGAATTCCGATAACTTCGCCATCGGCTGATAGAATATATTTATCAGTTATCAATACATCAATAATCAAATTGTCTTTTCTTAAAAATTCACGTTCGAATGGCGTTGCATCAAGTTCAATAGTTTGTTGTAATTTGGATCTTGTATTTTGTTCCGAAAATTCTCCATGGTTTACAAATTCCCATACAAACCGTCCTTTTACTTCGTCATATGTATAACCGAGCATATCCAACTCCGTTTTATTCATGCGGACTACTCTTCCATCCATATCAATTTCATGATATCCAATGGGAGCATTTAAGAATACATCTTTAT
>CAIQOG010000024.1 GCA_903873355.1 uncultured Bacteroidales bacterium | reverse complement strand
GAAACGGAAATGGATTTAAACTCGGTGGTGGCGGCACTTCCGGTGGTGCAGCATTTGCACAATCGGTTGGAGCTCACGTAGTTCATAATTGTGTTGCGTTCGATTGTCTTCACAAAGGATTTGACCAGAACAACGCCTACGAAGCTATGTATATTTTCAATAACGTGTCATTTGGTAATGAATATAATTATCGTTTCCCAACCATTTTCCAATACGGAACAATGTATATGAGAAATAATATCGGTTTCAAACCAACAATTTTAAATCATGAATTTTTGTCAGTTGATAAAACAGGTGCACAAGTGCCAAATACTGCATTTAACAGCTGGACAACTTTTGATGGTTGCGATCCATACAAAGATGGTAACAAAATAAATGGTGTTGCTGTTAATGTAAAAGATCATTCAGCCGATTTCAAAAGCTTATCATCTGCTCTATTCCTGGCAGACCGTCAGGTTGATGGAAGTTTACCTGATAATGATTTCTGCAAACTTGTAGCAGGAAGTAAATTTATCAATGCAGGTGAAAATATTGAAAACTTTGCACCGGCTGCTCATAGTCCCGGAGGATTGACTTTAGCACCGGTTTCAATTTTATATAATGACGGCAAAGCCGATATGGGAGCTTACGAAACCGGTAATGCAACAACTTCAACATTATCACTCACATCAGGGAAAGCTGATCAATTTGTATTTACAGGAGCTTCAATTCAGGCTACTGTTTACAAATGGGGTGGAGCTGCAACCGATGTTACAGTAAGTAATTTACCTGAAGGCTTAACAGCTGTGAAAGATGCAACTGCAAAAATTGTAACCATTTCCGGTATTCCTACTGCCGAAGGAACATATTCCGTTGTTAACGTAGGTGGAACTAACACAATCACATTGACAGGAACAATTAAGATATCAAATGTTGCAGCAGCAACACTGGTTCTGACCGAAGGTAAAGCTGCTCAGGAAGTTTTCTTTGGCAATGCAATGGTTCAAACTACATTTACCTGGGGCGGAGGTGCAACTGATGTATCTTATACTACTTTACCCGGAGGAATTTCGGCAGTGAAAGATGCTACAGCAAAAACAATTACGTTCAATGGAACTCCAACCGAAGACGGCGCATTCTTAGTAAGTACTGTAGGTGGTATGGAAGGTTCAACAGTATCTGTCAACTGTAATATTACCCGCGTATTGCCAACTAAAATTCTGACCGGCGACTGGTATCATCTGCAGGATTCAATCAATCACTTACCAGCAGATTTGCAAGGAGTTCTTACTATTGGTAACGGAAGTGTTGCAGCTAATCCAACTGTTTTAAATCCGGCTTACGTTGAAACATCAGGGACAGCCCCATCGGGCTGTACTATAGGTGCAATCAATGTTGAACGTAGCGGAGGTCATGCCATGTGGACATTACCAAGTTTAGTTGAAATGAAGATGAACCTTAACTTTACAGGAACCCGCACATTAAATGTTGAATATACGGTTGGTGGAGTTACCAAAACATGGACATCGGCTTCATTAGCAAAACAAACCATGTTGAATTGGGATTTGATGCTTGCTATAGGCTTAGAAGCTACCAAAAAACCAACTACAATCAAATTCATAAATACAACATCTACAGGTGGAATCCGCATCTACGATTTCTTTGTAAAAACATATGATGTTCCGGCTGGAATAGAAAGTACCACAACGCAGAAAGTTAGTTTCCCAATGTATCAGACAGAAACTGCCTTGATTGTCTATGGCGATATCAACAAATTGAAAATTTATTCAATGTCTGGCTCAGTTGTAGCACAATCAATAATGTCTCAAATTGTTGAAACAAGCCGTTTGCAAAAAGGCATTTATGTTGTTCAGATTGAAGATAAACAAGGAAAAACAGCCACTCAGAAATTTGTAAAAAATTAATTAATCTAAATTATCCTGACAGACAAACCAATGCCTGTCAGGATTTTATTTTCTCTTTAAAAAATACATTTATGAAAAAAATTACACTATCCCTGTTGGGATTATTGTTTTTTGCGGGGATAGTTTCTGCTCAAATTTCTGAAACTTTCGAAACAGGTATGCCAACTTCAGCACCTTCGTCAGAAACAGCTGCTACGCTGGCTTCAGGAATTTGGAAATTAAATGGCGTTGCCGGAAAGGCTGATAATGGAAGTAACCGTGCTGCTATGAATACCAATGGTTATTTGATTTCACCTGCTATTGACAAACCAACTTCTGTTAGCTTCGTTCATCGTGGAAGTGGAAGTGGAAAAGTAATCACAGTCTATAAATCAATTGACAATGGTGCAAACTGGACCAGCATTGGAACTGCAACAGTAAATTCAGCTTCTACTTATGCTCAGGCCAATATGTCAATAGCTGAAGCAGGAACAAAAGGTGTACTCCTGAAATTTTTATGCGGCTCGGCTACCATTTATATCGATAATGTAACCGTTACGGTTTCAACTATGGGTGATGAACCTACCACTCAGGCTTCTATTACAGCCAGTGAAGTTACCGGTTCATCCATGAAAATTAATTTCACAAAGGGAAACGGTACCGGTCGTTTATTGGTTTATTCAAAAGGAACTGCCGTAACGTGGTTGCCGGTTGATGGTACCCCCTACCTCAACCTACCTAAATTGCTCGATACCAATATAACTGCTGCTTATTCCGGAAATGCCGACAATGTAGTTGTTACGGGCTTGGAAGCCGGTGAAACATATCATTTTGCTGTTTTTGAATACAATGGAACTGCAGAAAACACGAATTACCTGACTTCAACTGTCGGGCGTGTTTCGCAACTAACATCACAGGTGGCCAGTATTACCATCAACCCATCAACCATCAATTTTGGGGCTGTTAAAACCGGAACATTCAGCAAACGTAGTTTTTCCGTTTCGGCCAAATATTTATCACCTGCCGATGGAACTATTACACTGGCGGGCTCTGCTGATTTTCTGATTTCGACTTCTTCTGCGAGTGGCTTCAGTTCTTCATTATCATTGCCTTATACAAGTAGTACCCTACCGTTAGATACTATTTATGTGCAATTTTTACCAACGGCATTACAATCATACAGTTATAATCTGACTTTGTCGGGTGGTGGAGCTTCTGCACAATTACAGTTACTTGGAACAGGTTCTAACACCGATTCAAAAGTTTATTATATAGCTCCAACCGGAAGCGATTCAGGCGAAGGAACGTTTGATTCACCCTGGTATAACATCCAAAAAGCAGTGGATGCAGTCATTCCGGGTGATACAATTATTTGTCGTGGAGGAACCTATTATCCAACTATGATGAAGGATGGAACAAAAACAACTGTACGTATTTATACCATAGCAACTGCTGCAAAACGAATTACGATAAAAAATTATCCGGGAGAATTTCCAATCTGGAACTTTAAAGATCAACCTAAAGCACTGGGAATTCGTGGAGTTCAGTTGAATGGTAGTTACTGGCATATAAAAGGGATTCATATTACTCAGGCCGGTGATAATGGTATTAAACTGGAAGGAAATCATAATATTATTGAGAAATGTACCTTCAGTTACAATGATGATGGCGGTATTCAGCTTGGATTCGGGCATGTATTTTCGGATACTAATCCGGGTATTTCACAGAATGATGGTAGCTATTGTGCATACAACGATATTATTGACTGTGATTCATATTTGAACTACGATACGGATAGTAACGGTGGTGATGCTGACGGTTTTGCATGTAAAATGCACAATGGAATCGGAAACCGGTTTATCCGTTGCCGTGCCTGGGATAATTCCGATGATGGTTGGGATTTATACGAAACAGACTTTGCAGTAAAAATCATTGAATGTTGGACCTGGGGTTCAGGTCGTGAGTCTAATTTTGGTTGGGCAAATGATACCGGTTCATTTATGGGAAATGGAAATGGAATAAAAATGGGAGGAAACGGAACGGGTGGTTCATCTGAAGGGGTTCATGAAGCATGGAATTGTGTCGCTTTCAACTGTAACAAAACAGGCTCTGTAAAAGGTTTTGATCAGAATAGTCACAATGGTGGTGAAATACTGGTAAACTGTCTGGCATTTGGTTGCGGATATGACTTTATGTTTGAAAAATCATCCACAAATTGCGAATATTATAACAATGTATGTTTTGGAAATATCGAAATTGCCGGTGGTATAAACAGCAATAACGCCATGTTGTCGACTTCAGATAAAGCCTGGACAAACGTTATTCGCGGGTTTGGAGCTTCAGATTATGTAAGTTTGAGTGAAGAAGATGCCAAAGCACCACGTGGTTCAGATGGCAGTATGCCAACTAAATTTGCTCGGTTGAAATCAGGAAGTGTTTTGATAGACAAAGGACTTTGGAAGAATATTCCTTACAGCAATGAATTCCCCTGGTTGAAACAGGATGTTTACGGTGCTGCACGCGATTTAGGTCCCTACGAATTGCAGGAAGGTTCTATAAACACAGCATTACAGGTGATTATGAATATGAATGCAAAATTGAATTTGTCGGTTTCTCCAAATCCTTGTGTGAACGAAGCTGTGGTAAAATTCAGTACTGACAACTCAAGCCGTGCAACAATAAATATTTGTAACCTGAACGGTCAAATCATTTCGAAAGCATATGAAGGTCAAGCTGATTCAGGTGTGGAATATTATATTCCGTTATCGGTTTCATCACTCAGCAACGGCATTTATTTGTGTCAGTTAGTTGTAGGTAATACAACTAAAACAAGTAAAATGATTGTAGTACGATAATATATTTTCACGCAAAGTTGCTAAATACCAAATATCAAATTTTGAATATTTCGTTTAGCAACTTTGCGTGAGATTAATATTTTATATTCCCTTTTCAATCTTAAAATCACATGTCAAAAAATTACTTCCTTCTCATATTATTGGGATTTTTATGTCCATTTCTTTCTGCTAAGCAATATTTTTTGTCGCCAACCGGAAATGATTCGAACAATGGTCTAAGCGTTCAAACAGCCTGGTTATCACCCAATACAGCTTTTACAAAACTCGTAGCAGGTGATACACTTTGGGTAAAAGGCGGTACATATACCGTGAGTGCAACAGTAAAAGCATCCAATCCAGCCACCAAATCATCTCCTGTTCTGGTATCTGCAGTTCGTGGTGAAAAACCCATAT
>CAIQOG010000023.1 GCA_903873355.1 uncultured Bacteroidales bacterium | reverse complement strand
TTAGAATCAAAGAGAAACTAAAAGGACTAAGTCCGGTTATGTTCCGAACTCAGTCCTATTAAATTTTAATTATTAATCCGTCCAACTTTTTGGGTGCAGATCATTAATTTAACTGGCTTTTAATCAAATATTTAATTAATTAATTTTTTTGGGAGGTCAACAAATTTCGTTCTGCTTCTTTCACTTTTTCAAATCCAAACTGACTCAGCACCTGATTTTTGTAAGCAGTAATTTCATCGTTGCATAGATTACCAATACTGCCTTCATGGGTGTGTTTTACGGTTTTATCCGGTTTGAAGTTACCTGTTTCGATTTCCAGTCCGACTTGCTTGTAGGCATCACGGAATGGCATTCCTGATGATGCCAGACGGTTTACTTCTTCTACACTGAAAAGGTAATCATAACGCGAATCATTCAGTATTTCAGCATTGACTTCCACATGAGTCATCATCAAAGCTGTCATTTCCAGGCAATCGGTAAGTTCGGCAAAAGCAGGAACGAAAAGTTCTTTAATAATTTGCAAATCGCGGAAATAACCGGATGGCAAATTATTGGTTATCAGCATTATTTGTTGTGGAAGCGATTGAAGTTTGTTGCATTTGGCGCGCGTCAGTTCAAAGACATCCGGATTCTTTTTGTGGGGCATAATGCTCGAACCGGTGGTAAATTCATCAGGCAAGCGGATAAATCCGAAATTCTGCGAAGTAAACATGCAGGCATCAAAAGCAAGTTTAGCAATTGTTGCAGCTACACTTGCCAATGCATTTGCCACGGTGCGTTCCATTTTACCGCGTCCCATCTGAGCGTAAACCACGTTGTAATTCATCGAGTCGAAACCCAATAAATCAGTTGTCATTTGCCGATTCAGAGGAAACGATGAACCATAACCTGCGGCTGAACCAAGCGGATTCCGATTCGTTATTTTCCACGCAGAGAGCAAAAGTTGCAAATCGTCGGCCAGACTCTCGGCATAAGCTCCAAACCACAGTCCGAACGACGAGGGCATAGCTACCTGCAAATGCGTATAACCAGGAAGTAAAACATCTTTATATCGGTTGCTTTGCGAAATCAAGACTTCGAACAATTCATTAACAGCCGTAACTGTTTTCTCAATTTCGGCACGCGCAAAAAGTTTTAAATCAAGTAAAACCTGATCGTTGCGCGAACGTCCGCTATGGATTTTTTTTCCCATATCTCCGAGTTTCGCGGTAAGAAGCATTTCAACCTGCGAATGAACATCTTCCACTCCCTCTTCAATCACAAATTCACCCTTATCGGCCAACTGATAAATGTTTTTCAGTTCTTCGAGAAGTAAGTCAAGTTCATCTGCCTGAAGCAAACCCACCGATTCCAGCATGCGGATATGCGCCATCGAACCAAGTACATCGTACTTTGCCAGAAATACATCCATTTCGCGGTCGCGTCCAACTGTAAATGCTTCAATCTTAGCATCTACCTGCGTACTTTTTTCCCAGAGTTTTGCCATAATATTACCCCTAACCCCTAAAGGGGAATTAAGATACTTTCGTCTCTTAAAACCAGTTTAGAGTATATTTTATAATTAGTTCTTTAATTGTAAATTCTTACATTTCACTTTCCAAATCCCCCTTTAGGGGTTAGGGGTTAATGTCTTAGCCAGCAATTCTGCTATTGAATTTAATCCTTCCTGCAACTTCTTGTCAACCATCATTTTAATCATCATTGGAAGGTCGGCTTTCAATGTGAGTTTCATGGCTGTTTCATTTTCTGTAACTGCTTTAAGTTGTATCCAAACATTTATTTCTACCGGTGCATTTTCCGAAACCATTTTGATGGTCTTAAATGGTTCGCGTTCCACAATACGGAAACCCATTTTACCGAATCCTTCTACCGCAAAACTGCAACTATCGGAATCAAATACCAGATCTTTCGCTTTGTCATTTAATGATGGATTATCCTGCAATTTTTCAAGATTTTTCAAGTCGCTCAGTATACCAAAAACCACTTCTTCACCTGAAGAAATGGCTTTTATATCGCTTTCGTATGTTGTCATTTAATTTTATTTACTATTTAAACATTTAAAATTGACTATTTAACAGTAAATAGTCAATAGAAAAAGGATCAATATTTTTATTCCGTTTTCCAGGTCGAAGGACTTTCACGCCATTCTTTCAGTGTTTCCATATCGCCTTCGCCAATGTAATTTGTGGCCAGAGCTTCTCCAAGGACAGCGTCGTAGTTGCAAAGTGTGGTAAGTTTCACCTTGGCTGCTTTAAATTTTTCATCTGCCACAGGGAATCCGTAAGTGAAAATGGCAATCATTCCCAATACCTCTGAACCATCTTTTCGAATGGCTTCCACAGCCTTCAAACTGCTTCCTCCGGTAGAGATGAGATCCTCAATTACAACCACTTTTTGTTTTGGTTTCAAATCTCCTTCAATCATATTTTCCAGACCGTGATCTTTAGGAGTTGGGCGGACGTAAACAAACGGCAGGTTTAATTCATCAGCCACCAAAGCTCCCTGTGCAATAGCACCGGTTGCTACTCCGGCAATAACTTCAACATCGGGATACATTTCCAGTATCAGACGCGAAATTTCCACTTTGATAAAGTTACGTGTTTGAGGATAAGAAAGAGTTTTGCGGTTATCGCAATATATAGGGGATTTCCAACCCGAAGCCCAGGTAAAAGGGTTGTTGGGTTGTAATTTTACGGCTTTAATTTTTAGTAGTTTTTCAGCAACGTTTTTTTCTAATGTTTTCATTATGAGATATTTTAATGTTTAACTAACAAACAAATCTTTTCTTTTGAATTATTTTGCAAAAGTACGCAAACAAGTTGAGACACGAAACAGAATTAAGGATATTGTAAAACATTATTTTTATAACAAATTTGAATAAATACGCATGGAGATAGTCAAATCCGTATAATTATACCATTAATGTAGGTTTATATTCAAAAAGATGGTGAAAGAAAAGCATCCTCAATATGTTCAATTTTGAAATCCTGACCATGAGGTATAGCCGAAATTACATCGAAACGGGTTTCTCCCTGCCAGTCGAACTGAAAAATGTATTCGTGAGCTGCGTTAATAATGTTTCTGATTTTACGCTTGGTAATGGCTTCAGCCGGATGTTCAAAGGTTTCAGTAGAGCGGGTTTTTACTTCCACAACCACTAATAAACCGTCTTTTTCGGCCACAATATCAAGTTCAAGCTTACCGGCAGCACCTGATGGAGTTGAATTGTGCCAGTTGGTGTGGCGTATCAAAAAACCTTTGCCCCGAAGATAAGCCTGAGCGCGTTCCTCGCCAAGATTGCCTAATTCATTATGTTCAGCCATGGTTGTTGGTTAATTGGTTGATTTGAAACGGCAAAAATACAGTTTTTTGTTATATTGTCGTTAAAATTGCTAAGTTATTATTATTTTTGTGCTGTTTTTAATTCCTCTATGGCAAAAAAGAATACAACTCCGGCTTCGCAGCGGAATTCGCTCCGCAAACACCGACAGATTTTCACGTTGAATGACGAGGAAAATAAGGCGTTGAACCGTTACATTGCCAAATACAAAGTTCAAAACAAGTCGAAATTTATCCGTGAGGCAGTTATGCTCACCATAATCCGGAAAATGGAAGAAGACCACCCGACTTTGTTTGATTAAAACACCCCTTAGTCCCCTAAAGGGGAAATAATAATTTAATCTGCTTTAAAACTACAATAAAATAATCTTAAAATAACGCCCCTTTAGGGGGTTTGGGGGTCAAATTTATGGAATACATCCTTGCAATTTTCGCGCTGATAGCAGGTTTTCTTTCGGCGTGGATAATTTTGTCGCGCAAACAAAACAATCTTCAAAACTCAGTGGAAATCAATGAGAAAAAGCTGACTGAAGCACTTAATGAAGCCAATACAATCCTTCGTGTAGCGGAAGAAAAGCTAAAAAACAAAACGGAAGACTTCGAACGTACTTTACATGAACTCACACAACAGCAGGAACTTGCCAACAATCGTGGCATAGAAGTTGCTACGCTGAAAACCGTCAATGAAAATCTGGCAGAGAAGCTCGAAAATCAGAAAGCTGAAATTGAAGCGCTTCAAAAACGCTTAACCACTGAATTTGAGAACATTGCCACTAAAATTCTGAAAGAACGTTCGGATGAATTTTCGGCATCAAACCATAAAAATCTGAGTGAAATTTTAAATCCACTCAAAGAACGAATTCAGAGTTTCGAGAAAAAAGTGGATGAAACGTACGACAAAGAGTTACGAGACAAAATCAGCCTGAAAGAAGAGGTGAAGAAGCTCAGCGAACTTAATGCCAAAGTAAGTGAAGATGCTAACAACCTGACCAAGGCATTGAAAGGCGATGTAAAAAAACAGGGAAACTGGGGTGAGGTAATTTTGGAACGTGTGTTGGAGCGCTCGGGATTGACGAAAGGTCAGGAATACGAACGCGAAGAAGTGATTGAAGGAAATGATGCTAACGTGCAACGTCCTGACGTTATTCTTCATTTGCCTGATAATAAGCATATTATTATCGATTCGAAAGTTTCATTGGTGGCTTATGAACGACTGATGTCGGCAGAAACCGATGAACAACGGGTAACATATTTAAAAGATCATATCAATTCGTTGCGCAGTCATGTGAAACTGTTGAGCGAAAAAAATTATCAGAATGCACAAAACCTCAATACACCCGATTTTGTGTTAATGTTTTTGCCCATTGAAGCTTCGTTTTCGGTAGCCGTGCAGGGTGATAGTGATATTTTTGCTTACGCCTGGGAAAAGAAAATTGTGATTGTTAGTCCGACAACATTGTTAGCAACACTCAGAACTATTTCGTCTATCTGGAAGCAGGAAAATCAGACCAAAAACGCACAGGAAATTGCACGGTTGAGCGGTGCATTATACGATAAATTTATTGGTTTTGCAGAAGATATGGCCAGGATAAAAGCCAATATCGACCGCACTTCCAACGCGTATGACGACGCGATGAAAAAAATGAAAGATGGCAGCGGAAACATTATCCGAACTGCCGAAAAAATCAAAGAATTGGGTGCGAAAACAGGTAACAAATCACTGCCAACGGGATTTGAAAGTTCGCTGTAAAAGATAGACAGGCAACTAATTGAAATGAATTTTTTTTACAAAATATGAAGTTTAAGGTATTTTTTACGATTGTTTTTTTATTGATATTAGTTACTAGCTCTCAGGCGATTACACTTAATCAGCCCCCACCAATTGAATCAAATTCGAAGCCATCATCTCTTAATATCGACAGTTTGGTACAGTCGGCATTGGGTGATACTGTATCGAAATCAACCAAAATAACTTCTTCTGATTCCGTTTCGCAGCAAAAAGCAGAGTCATTAAAAATTGATTCGGTACTTCTGCTTGCAAATCCTTTCTTTATCGAATTAGTTTACAACGGATTGACCAATAAAGATAAAATCCATTTAAAAACGGATGTAAAAACCTTGCTTTATGGCAAAAAAACGGATTGCAAGATACAAGAAACTCCCGAAGAGATAATTGCAGAACTTCGAAAAACCACCAGGGATGAATTAACGCGCAAAGCAGCTCATGTTTATATAATGACATTTGATGAACTGCCTGACCCCAACACAAACCACGTACGGATTATTTCAAAAAAACCTATTACCGAAATAGAATTAGAAAATGAGGATGAAACACCGGTGAAAGCTGCTAAACTTGTGATAAAGAACCCACAAATTGGACCCTGGCAATATAAGTTGAATTCGCAGGCACAATTCTCAGAAAGTGTAATTTCGGCCAATTGGTATCAGGGCGGTAACTCAAATCTGGCCGTACTTGGCATTCTGAGCGGACAACTAATTTACGATGACAAAAAAAGTATTCAGTGGGATAATTTTGCAGAATGGCGTATGGGATTTAACTCTGTTTCGGGCGATACCATTCACTGGCTCAGCACGAATGATGATATTTTCAGAATCAACAGCAAACTTGGTATTAAAGCCGGTGGTAATTTTTTCTACAGTGGTTCGGTCGATTTTTCAACACAATTCTTCAACAGTTTTAAAGGTATCAATTCATATACGCTGAAAGCTGCTTTTCTGGCACCTGTACGTCTGAATGTGGGTGTTGGTCTGGATTATAAGTATGAAAAAATTCTGTCGGTAATGGTTTCTCCTTTTACTTATAAATACATTTTCGTGAATCCTGTTGTTGAGCCGGTGACAAACAACCCAATTGATCCAAATCTTTTCGGGATAAAAACCGGACAAAATGTGTTGAGTGAAATAGGTAGTTCGTTTAAAGTAACTTATTCAAATCAAATTACTAAGGAAATACAACTCGATTCACGGTTTTCATTCTATACCAATTATCAAAAGGTCGAAATCGACTGGGAAATTGTGGCTAATATGGCTATCAACCGTTTCCTGTCAACACGTATTTCGCTTAATCCACGCTACGATAACACCATTATTGAAAAAGACGGCTCGCCGGCACGATTACAGTTCAAACAATTCCTAAGTGTAGGTTTTTCGCACAAGTTCCTCTAAATCATTCGAAAAGTTTGTGCCAATCATCAAATTTCCTGACTTCCCAGGCTCCGTATCTGTTCAGATATTCCCGAATTTGTTCAATCGGATGAGTTTTGTATAACAGCGTTTTGGAGTAAAATTTATCTGCATAGCAAATCACCTGTTCTTCCAGACTTACCGGACACATTTCGCGGTGTGGAAGTGGCAGGTTGGTTTGTTGAATCATTTCCAACGTCAGACCAACACCTGTATGTCGCTCGCAAACCAGCGCATGCCGCTCCAACCCTTCAGCCCGCAAAAGATCAGCTCCCAGATATCCATGCTGCACATACTGATGCTCGCCATGACAATGAATCCGGGGCGCATCGCATAGAAAAATGCCAATATCATGTAGCATCGCTGCCTGGTCAAGAAATTGTTTATCAAGCCCCAACTCAGGATGCCGATTGGCTATTTCGATGGCTTTATCGCGTACCTGCTCGCTGTGAACAACCAATACCTGATAAATTTCACTTCCTTCAGGATAATATTTCTTTATTATTTCGAGCGTATTTATATTTATTTTTGAATCCATATAAAAGAATTCTAACTTTGCAGCTAAATTTGGAAAGCAAAATTACAATAATTCTACTTGTAAGCAGGTAAATATTTATGAATTATGAACTATGAATAACGAATTAACCAATTGCAGTTGGCCGGGACAGGATGAACGCATGCTCCGATACCACAATGAAGAATGGGGCGTTCCGCTTCACGACGACCGGAAATTGTTTGAATTTATGGTGCTCGATGCTTTTCAGGCGGGGCTTACGTGGAAAATAGTGCTTCACAAGCGGGAAAATTTTCGCGTTGCTTTTGATAATTTTGAAGCAGAAAAAGTAGCAATTTATGATGAAGCTAAGATTCAGGAATTAATGCAGAATGTTGGAATTATCCGCAATCAGGCCAAAATCCGTGCAACAGTCACCAACGCTCAGGCTTTTTTGCATGTTCAGGCTGAGTTCGGCACCTTCGACCGCTATATATGGCAATTCACCGGCGGAAAAACCATCATGAATCATCCCACCTGCAATGCTGAAATCCCAGCCAAATCGCCCGAGTCGGATGCTATGAGCAAAGGCCTTATCAAACGCGGTTTTAAGTTCGTGGGTTCTACCATTTGCTACGCTTTTATGCAGGCTGCGGGTATGGTAAACGACCATTTGGAAGGATGCCTTTGTAAATAGTTGACAGTTAAGAGTTGAGAGTTGATAGCATAATAGATTGGGAAAATCTAAAAACAGAATACCGCCCCAAGCCCTAATGGGGATGTAAAGAGTGTGTGCGAAGTGATTTCCAACTAATTTAAATATATTGAAATACGAGACGTTAGTAATTAAACATCCCCTTTAGGGGCTTGGGGCAGTTTATTAAGAGTTGGTAGCTTGTAAAACCTTATTCCAGTTCATTGATTGCTTTGAAAATCACGGCTTCATATTGTGCCTGTGTTTTGCACTTTTTCACCAGTTTGTAGATTTTATGCCCGTTTTCAAATTGGTTGGCATGATATTCCCACAGTTCTTCAAAGCGTTTGAGCAAATGTAAATCGCCCGAGTATTTCTGTTTTGAAAGTTCGATGATGGAAATATGAAAGTTGCGTAATATTTTCACTTTTTCGGCTTGTGTAAGTTCTTGTTTTCTGATTTCGGCCAATAGAAAAGGATTTTGCAAAATGCCGCGACCAATCATAAACCGCTCGATTAGAGGTGCTAACGATTGTACTTTCTCTATATCAGCCACATTCAGAATATCTCCATTATAGCAAACCGGATGCTTTAACTGCGGTGCATATCGGGCAAAATCATCTAAATCTACACTGCCTTTATATTGTTGCTTGCCAATGCGTGGATGAATAATCAGTTCTTCCAGCGGAAAGTCGTTGAAAATCGGAATCAAAGGCTCAAATTCGGCTGCACTTTCTTGTCCAAGTCGGGTTTTAATGGAAATCTTCAGCTTAGTTTCCGTAAAAATACTTTCAAGCAATTTTGCTGCTTCGGTAGGATGCGAAAGTAATCCGGCACCCATTCGTTTGCCGGTTACCATCGGGTAGGGGCAACCCATATTAATGTTCGCTTCAGTATAACCATGCAGTAGACACAATTCTTCAAATCGTTTGAATGATTCAGCTGTATTGCCCAGAAACTGTGGAACAGGCTTTTGAAAAGTATTATGTTCGGGCAGCAAATCATTACACTGACTTGGTCGGTAAAATTCCCCACTCTGCACACGGATAAAAGGCGTAAAAGTCTTGTCGAACTGAACGATATGCTGACTAAACGATTCACGAAAAATCCAGTCGGTAAGTCCCTGAAGCGGTGCGAGGTAGAATTTCATAGGCTAAGTTTGTGAGAAAAAGTTACAAAGGTAGATCTTTTGATGTAGTATCCAACCAAAACTTCAGTCTGTTGGAATAACAATCCCAACAACCAGCGCAACCATTTTCTCAATTAATATTCAAATCCGGCTGGGTGAGGTAATTAAAAGCAATAATTGAATGCCATGCAGAAGAATATTCCATTTCCACTTGGTGTGCTTAATTCTGTTCCAACATTTGGTGCATATTTTTCACCCCAATAGAATTTATAATCTACAGCTCTATATTCAAATCCTGCAGAAACTCTAAAATCTTTGTTTGGCATAAACTCATATGCCGTTTTAAAATGATATCCAAAAGTATCTGAATAAGACCATAAATCTTTGATTCCACTTATTAGCTTTTCTGTGTCCATATTAAGTTGAGATGTAAAATAATAGTCCAAACCTCCGGCAAGTTTAATTCTTTGAGAATTCTTTTTGATTACCGGAATTGTAATAAAAGGGGAGAAAGTGATATTATTTCTATCAAAGCTTATTGAAGCATTTGTTAGGTTCATATTCAAAAAGCTAGTCTGATGAGTTATTCCTGATTCAAATCCAAAGTAATCGTTGAATTCATAAATATAGCCAAAACCAAAATTCGCTCCACCTCCAAAACTTATCGAAACTAAATCATGATTAATTGTATTCAACATTGGAATGCTTTGAAGACCGACTCCAACATCAATAATTAAACCTGCGCTGTTTGGTCTGTAAAGCTTAATTGTTTTGTTGTTACCTTTTGAATTATTTCTAAGATTTTTCAATTCTTTTACTGCACTGATACTGTCAACCTTAGTGATAAGGATAGGTTTATCAGGCAAGGAAAAATCCCTGTTTATTCTAAAATAATAGGTCTTCTCCGCTTTACATGTTACATTATACACAGTAGAATATACTTCGTTGACTTTTAGTTTGAAGTTGCCTTCAGACATATAAAATTCTTCGAAATTGAAGTTCCATAAGGTCGTTGTGAGAACATCATTGCTGTAGACTTTATAACTTTCCTTCGCATAATCCTGACTAAATTCGTTTCTGTAGACTACAATTTTAGCATACTTCGATTGAGCATACAGATTGGCTAAACTCATAATGCTAATACAGATTAAGGACATTCTTTTCAAGTTCATAATGCTTTATTTTTTTTTAAAATTCATAATTATAACCTTACAGCCGGAGACTTCGCTGAACTGGGGCAGTACCAATGCGATGTAATCGCGTATTAGCAGCGAGACTATTATCATTTTTTAAAAATTACCTGATTCTGTTGAATGGCAAGTGTATCTTTTTCTCCAAATAATTCAATACAACTACTATCAAAAACATTGTTTATAATTCCTCCATACTGAGTTGAATATGGCTGAAAATACCAATAATTCAGAAACGGCATATTTATTACACTGCCTGATTGAATTAAATAATAACATTTTCTTATCCTTATACCGTAAATGCTACTACCAACTTTCAACTGAAATGTATCTCTGTAAAACTCTCTGTACTTTAACATAGCATCATATACAGATAGTTGTTTTGACGGATAATCATTATAACGTAAACCAGTATCAAAAGTATCTTTCTCTTGTAGATAAATTGTATTGTCTTTTTTTAATACATCTACTGAGTGGATACCAACAAATGAAAACTCAGCTTCCTGCGACGATAAAAAAAGTACTTTGGCAGGTTCTAATAAAATCGTTTCATACCAATTTCCATATATTACAGATAAGGTCGATTGATGACGTGACACAAAGTTATTAATCAGATTACTGTTTGTAATTTCCCCACTTTTCGCAAACAACTGAAGATTACCTGTCTCGTATTTTGAAGCTTTGTATGTTCCTGAATAATCTATATCGTTATTACATGACACAAGCCATAATAACAGGCAACATAATAGAAGAATCTTTTTCATAAATATATATTGATTTTGGTGAACTTCAAACCAAACTTTAAAATCTTTGTTTTCTTGCTGCCTCACGAATTCTATCATGTGGCTATATTTATTTTCTGTTTTAAGCAGTACAACGCAATGCAATTGCGCGGTAGCAGTGTAGTTGTGTCCATTTTAGCAATGATTTAGACAAAATAAACGCCAGCAGATTTAGGTTTTCTACTT
>CAIQOG010000022.1 GCA_903873355.1 uncultured Bacteroidales bacterium | reverse complement strand
TGCAGCAATTTTATAAGCAGAAATGGCAACCCGCTCACGGGCAGGCTATTCTGTATTTTCAGAAAGAGAATGCAGCATCCAAACTCCTTTTTGGCGACCAGCTGATGCTGGAAGCCGACTTTGCTCCACCCGAAAAACCACTGAATCCTGATGCTTTTGATTATGCCACTTACCTGAAACGGCAGGGAATCGGAGCGACCTCCTATATTTCTTCCGGCTGTTGGCAACTAACAGGTCACAGCAATGCTTTCTCCATTCGCAGGGAAGCCGATAAATGGCGCAATTACCTGTTGGATATTTACCGGAAATTCAATATTCAGGGTGATGAATTTGCAGTGCTGGCAGCGCTGACGCTGGGTTACACCGACGACCTGCAGCCCGATTTGAGGGCGAGTTATTCAGCCACAGGCGCTATGCATATACTTTCCGTTTCTGGAATGCATGTTGGTGTGGTTTACGTGGTGATTGCCTTTCTGCTGAGTTTTCTGGATAAATCGCAAAAGAAGAAGATTCTCAAATCCATCATCATCATTTTGTTTTTGTGGGCTTATGCCTTTGTGTCAGGTATGTCTGCTGCGGTGATTCGTGCAGCATTGATGTTTTCGTTTGTGGCATTCGCATATTGCCTCGAGCGTAAATCTCAGATTTATAATACTATTTTTATGTCAGCTTTGTTGATGCTGATTTACAACCCGAATTTTCTGTATGACGTTGGTTTCCAGTTGAGTTACTCGGCCGTGTTGAGTATTATTTTCTTTCAACCAATTATTGATAAATTGTACAAACCAACAAACAAAATCAGCCGTTTTACATGGAGTGTATTCTCGGTATCCATTGCTGCACAGCTTGGTACAACGCCTTTCACGTTGTATTATTTCCAGCAATTCCCCAATTATTTTCTGCTCACTAATTTTATTGCCATTCCACTTTCGAGTCTGGTTATCTATCTGGCCATCGGATTATTGACGGTTTCATGGATTCCCTATTTGTCTCTGGCAGTGGGTTTTGTGCTGAAATGGTCGGTTTGGTTGCTGAACTATGTAATTGTGAATATTCAGAACTTACCTCATTCTGTCTGGCATATTTCATTGGATGTACGGCAGACTTTTTTCTTCTTTTTGGCAATATTCTGCTTCTCTGGTTATTATTTTACAAAGAAATTTGCACCGCTTTTTATGGGTTTAATCGCCCTTTTAATTACCTGTTTGTTCAATATTCAAACTAATTATCAAACACTTAAAAACAAACGAATTATCGTTTATGCCGGACAAAAAAACGTTCATGTCAGTTTTATAAATCGGGATAAAAATTATGTTTATACAACAGATTCTGCTGAAATTGAGCACATTGCCAAAACCTACTGGCAGCGACAAAAATTTGATAAGCCTGTTTATCTGAACAAAACCAATTGGTTTGCTGATGGTTTTGGCTGTTTTGAAGGACAAAGAGTATTGATTTTGAGGGATGATTTTCTGAAGAAGAAAACAATTCAAACACCACTCGAACTTGATTATCTTATAATTGGCAACCAATTAAAACCTAAAATTTCGCAAATTCTGGATTGTGTCCATCCCCGAAAAATCATCGTGGACAAAAGTATTTCGCGTTGGTACACCGATGACATCCGAAAAACCTGCAAAGCACGAAATATAGGCTTCTATCCTATCGCTTATGAAGGGGCATATGAGTTGAATATTAAAGATTAAGAATCAGAATGTTATCCTACTGTCCAAGTCGTATTTTTTTGCTACTTTTGCATTCAAATTAAAAACAGAAAAATGATTTCTAAAATAATTGCGGAAGATTTAATCACTAAAGTAAGAAAAGCGATTGACAGCGTCGAAAAAATCGTGATTGTAACGCATGTTGGTCCGGATGGTGATGCTGTGGGTTCTACGCTGGCTTTATGGCATTATTTGATGACAATCGAAAAAGAGCCCGTTGTCATTGTTCCTACTATGTTTCCGAATTTTCTGAACTGGTTGCCCGGCGCTGATCAGGTGATTGATTACGAAAATAATAAAGAAAAAGCCGATGAGTTGATTTCAGCTTCTGAATTGATTTTCACTCTTGATTTCAATGCCCCGAAACGCATGGCCAATATGGCTGATGCGGTTATAAATGCCTCAGCTCCAAAGATATTAGTTGATCATCATTTACATCCAACTGACTTTGCGAAAATTTCAATTTCATACCCCGAAATTTCGTCAACAAGCGAGCTGATATTTCGGTTGATATGCCGTCTGGGTGATTTTTCGGAAATTAATCTGGCCTGTGCGGAATGTATTTATACCGGCATGATGACAGATACCGGTGG
>CAIQOG010000021.1 GCA_903873355.1 uncultured Bacteroidales bacterium | reverse complement strand
CAAACAAAAAAAGATGCCCCAATCCGGAGCATCTTTTTGAATATAATTGTGGTTGAAAATCTTAGTTGTTTGTACTTCTGGTATCTTTTACAACCACGTCGTGAGCACCGCCTTCGATAATGCTGGTTGATGAAACTAAGGTGATTTTGGCGTTTTGTTTCAGGTCGTTCAGATTGACAACTCCGCAGCTGCCCAATGTTGATTTGATTTTTCCAAGGGTGATATCCAAATTATCTTTTAGCTTTCCGGCATAGGGAACAAAACTATCCACGCCTTCTTCAAATTTCAGACTGTCACTGCCTCCCATATCATAGCGTTGCCAGTTGCGCGCGCGGTTCGAACCTTCGCCCCAGTATTCTTTCATGTAATTGCCGTTCACCATCAGTTTACGGGTCGGGCTCTCGTCGAAACGGGCAAAATAACGTCCCATCATAATAAAATCTGCACCCATAGCCATGGCCAGTACCATGTGATAATCCTGAACGATTCCACCGTCAGAGCAAATTGGTACATAAATCCCTGTTTTATGGAAATACTCATCACGGGCTTCAGAGACTTCTATCAAAGCGGTTGCCTGTCCGCGTCCGATACCTTTCTGTTCACGGGTAATACAGATTGAACCGCCACCCACACCGACTTTTACAAAATCAGCTCCCGCTTCGGCCAGGTAAAGAAATCCATCCCTGTCAACCACATTACCGGCACCCACTTTTACCTGTTCGCCGAATGAAGTCTTGATATATTCGATTGTTTCTTTCTGATAAACCGAAAATCCGTCGGAAGAGTCGATACACATCACATCAACGCCTGCTTCAATCAATGCCGGAACGCGTTCTTTGTAATCGCGCGTATTGATGCCGGCACCCACCAGCAATTTCATATTATCGTCCGAAAGCTCGTTTGGATTGGCTTTGTGGTTTTCGTAGTCCTTCCGGAATACGAAATATTTCAGATTCTTATTTTTATCAATAATCGGTAAACAGTTGAGTTTATGATCCCAGATGATATCATTGGCATCGCCTATGGATATTCCGAATTCACCGGTAACAAGTTTTTCAAACGGTGTCATAAATTCTTTAACCTTCCTGTCGGGGTTATCGCGGGTTATCCGGTAATCCCGTCCGGTTACAATTCCCATTAATTTGCCATCCGATGTTCCATCATCCGTTATTCCTATAGTTCCATGTCCCGACCGTTCTTTCAGTGCAATTACATCGCTCAACGTATGTTCCGGTGTAAGGTTGGCATTACTAACCACAAATCCGGCTTTGTAACTTTTCACTTTGAATACCATTTCGGCCTGTGTTTCAATACTCTGCGAACCATAAATAAACGAAAGTCCTCCATAACGGGCTAATGCAATAGCCATCTTGTGGTCCGAAACCGATTGCATAATTGCCGACACAAACGGGATATTCAGTGAAATCGAAGCCTGCTCTCCTTTTCGGAATTTCACAAGTGGTGTTTTTAGCGAAATATTCCCCGGATTACAGTCTTCGGTAGTTAATCCCGGAATCAATAAATATTCACTAAAAGTTCTGGAAATGTCGTTTAAAATGTGTGCCATAGGAGGGTTGATTAAAAGTTTTGCAAAGATAGCCAAAATTCAATTACAAGTCAAACATTTAAGCTCCTCTTTAACCCAATTTCAACTATAAAAACGTATAAATTAATGACGATTAAATTTATGCAAAGAGTAATGCATAAATATTTAATAATTTACCCTGACAGCCTTCAATCTTTACAATTACAGGTTGAAAATCCGTTCCCGATAAAATATCAGCATTTCAAGTCGTTAAAAAGAGTTGACATACATTATCAGACCTATAAATTACGATTAATAATTACTAAAATTCGGTACACTTCGTTTTATTTTTGATTATTAATGATAACTTTGCGAGGCATTTTTTTAAATGTGATACAACAAACCAGGAAAATCACCGTTTAAAACCTGATATAATCATCATTGTTAATTCAAAGTTTATAAATCATTTTTTAATTTATGAAACGTACAGTAATAAGTTTAGTTGCTTTTTTTGCATTATCGTCGGGCATTATTGCCCAATCTTCCGATCCTGTTTTGATGAACATCAACGGCAAGCCCGTTTTGAAATCGGAATTTGAGTACATTTACAACAAAAACAATTCGAACAATTCCCTCGACAAAAAAACCCTGGAAGAATATGTCGATTTGTTTGTAAACTTCAAACTAAAGGTTGAAGAAGCCAAAACACAAGGCATCGATACCACAAAATCGTTTATCTCCGAACTTTCCGGTTACCGTTCGCAGCTGACAAAACCGTACCTGACTGATTCAAAAATGGACGAAGCTACAATCCGTGAAGCGTACGACCGCTCGAAAGAAGACGTAGATGTAAGTCATATTCTAATCCGCATACCTCAGAATGCAACTCCTGCCGACACGCTGAAAGCATGGAATGATATCAATGCTGTTTGGAAGCGCGTTCAGAAAGAAGATTTCAATAAAGTGGCCAAAGAAACCTCACAGGATCAGTCTGTTGAACAAAATCAGGGTCATATTAGCTGGATTTCGGCTTTCCGCACGGTGTATCCTTTTGAAACAGTGGCATATAATACTCCAGTCGGAACAATTTCAAAACCGGTTCGCACAGCATTCGGTTATCATGTACTGAAAGTTCTCGGACGACGCAATTCATTGGGTGAAGTTCAGGTAGCACATATCATGACTTTCACTTCGAAAGGTGAAGAGGCCGTGAACAAGAAAGCCAAAGCAGCTATCGATTCAATTTATCAACGCATTCAAGCCGGTGACGACTTCGGAGCATTGGCAGCGAAACATTCCATGGATAAAGGCTCTTCGGTGAAAAACGGAGAACTTCCCTGGTTTGGTACCGGACGTATGGTTCCTGAATTTGAAAATGCAGCTTTTGCGTTGAAAAACAAAGGAGATGTTTCAGAACCAATCCAATCGGCTTATGGATGGCATATTATCAAACTTATTGACAAAAAACCACTTGCTTCGTACGATGAGTTGAAAGCCGATCTGGAACGTAAAGTAAAACGTGACGAGCGTGCTAACCGCGGTCAGGAAGCATTTCTGGCCAAATCGAAAACTGAAAACAACTACCAGCTGAATGCAGCTAATCTGAAAGAGTTCTACAAAGTACTTGGAACAAAAAAACTTGCAGACTCGGCATTTGTGGCCGATGTAGCCAAACTTGACAAACCATTATTCAGTGTTGCCGGTAAAAAATATACTCAGGCTGATTTTGCTAAATACCTGAAGAAAAACAACACTTCGGATAAAACGATTGCTTCCGAAATTATCAACGAAAAACTGGATGCTTATGTAAGTGCTGAATTGCTGGCATACGAAGATGGTCAACTGGAAAAGAAATACGACGATTTCCGCAACCTGATGCAGGAATACCACGATGGCATTTTATTATTTGAAGTGAGCAACCGCGAAGTATGGGACAAAGCCTCGAAAGATACTGAAGGGCTTGCCAAATACTTCAACGCTCATAAAGACAACTACAAATGGGATAAACCTCATTACAAAGGCCGTGTGATACTTTGCAAGGACAAGGAAACGTTGGCTGCTGCACAGAAAATTGTAAAGAAATCTGCTGCCGATTCAATCGACAAATACCTGCGTGTTCGTCTGAACGACAGCATTCAACACGTGAAAGTGGAAAAAGGACTATATGTTCAGGGCGACAACAAAGTGGTTGACAATCAGATTTTCAAAACCAAGGACAAGTTTATTCCTTCGAAAGATTATCCGTTCTCGTTTGTGGTTGGAAAAACAATTCAAAAACCGGAAGATTATACTGATGTCCGCGGACTGGTAACAGCCGATTATCAGGAGTATCTTGAAAAAGAATGGATTAAATCACTTCGGGCCAAATATCCGGTTAAGGTAAACGATGAAATTCTGAAATCGGTCAAGAAAAACTAATACAAACCGAAACGCAAGAATAACAGGCCTGAGTTTGCTTTTATTCTTGCGTTTTGTTTTTAGCAATATATAGAATAGAACGCGGATTTTCGCTGATTTAACGGTCGAAATAGTAATCGAAACACGGATATTTAAAACTGATTTTAGTCATGCAGGCATGACCGATTAGATTGTAAGTGTCTGAAAATCATCTCGCCAGAGGCGAGATTTAAATCCGTTTATTAATCCGCTATTACAGTGAAAATCCGCGTTCTATTCTTTTTATTTTTGAATTATATGACATTCATTACTTCCTGTAATTTGAATTCAAGCATACTTTTTAATGTATAAATTTACGCTCATTTCGTTGTTTTTTGCATTTTTCCTCTCAACATCCTGCAGTCATAAAACTCAGGAAGTAAAAGGGAAACCGCTTCTCGAAGTGGAAGGTAAATTTTTGTATCCCGAAGAAGTTCAGCATGTTATACCGCCAAATGTCAGCAAAGAGGACAGTACCGAAATTGCTGACAGCTACATCAAGAAATGGGTTACCGACGTGTTGATGTACGAAAATGCCAAACGAAACGTAACCAACAAACCCGAAATTGAAGAATTGGTGGAGAGTTACCGCAAATCGCTTACCATTCACCAGTATCAGCAAAAACTGATTGAACAGCGACTGCCCAAAGAACCTTCGGAAGCAGATTTAGCAGCTTTCTACAACGAATACAGCAGCCAGCTTGCCCTGAAAGGAAACATTATCAAAGGATTGCTGCTTATTGTTCCGCAAAATGCCCCTAAACTGGCGAACGTTCGTAGTTGGGTGCAGGCAGCCAATGCCAAGTCGCTTGAAAACATTGATAAATACAGCATTCAGAATGCCATTAGCTACGATTATTTTGGCGATAAATGGCTTGAACTGAGCGATGTTCTTAAGAAAATACCGTTGAAAATTGAAGACCCGGAGAAATTTGTTTCTTCCAATAGCTTTGTTGAAACATCGGACAGTACACAACACTATTTTCTGCGCATTCAGGCTTTCAGAACCACCGGACAAGTGGAACCGTTTGAAATGGCTCGTAAGCGTATCTCAGTGATACTGCTCAACAAACAAAAGGCTGAGTTTATCACCAAATTCGAAGACGAACTTTACAACGATGCGGTAAATAACGAGACCGTAACGTTTTATAATAAAAAGAAATCTAAGTAAACGATAAGTCATTTTAAATCAAATAAATGAAAAAAATAATTTTCGCCCTTCTTCTGGTTTTGAGCTTTGCACCGCTAAAATCAACGGCACAACAAAAAAATAATATCATCGACGAGGTAATCTGGGTGATTGGTGACGAATCCATTCTGCGTTCGGAAGTGGAAGAACAGAAACTCCGTGCTCAATACGATGGAACGAATATTCAGGGCGACCCGTATTGCGTTATCCCCGAGCAAATTGCCATTCAGAAACTGTTTCTGCATCAGGCAGCGTTGGATAGTGTGGTGGTAAGCGAGTCTTCGGTAATGAATCAGGTGGAAAACCGCATAAATTATTTTATTGCCCAAATCGGTTCCAAAGAAAAAGTGGAAGAGTATTTCCATAAAAACACAACTGATTTACGTGAAGAACTTCGCGATATGGTTCGAAATCAGCAGATTATAACACAAATGCAACAAAAACTGGTTGGCGATATTAAATCAACTCCGGGCGATGTCCGTCGGTTTTTTGCTGATTTACCAACCGATAGTATTCCTACCGTTCCGGCACAGGTAGAACTTCAGATTATCAGTTTTGAACCCGCTGTACCTATCGACGAAACTAACCGTATCAAGGAAAAACTTCGTGATTATACTGATCGTGTAAACAGTGGAAGTACTGATTTCTCGGTATTAGCCCGACTGTATTCCGAAGATACAGAAAGTGCAAAACGTGGTGGTGAACTTGGTTTCATGGGACGTGGACAGTTAGTACCTGAATTTGCACAGGTAGCATTCGGCCTGATTGACCCTAAAAAAGTGTCGCGCATCGTGCAAACCGAATTTGGTTACCACATCATTCAGTTGATTGAAAAGCGTGGCGACCGGATTAATTGCCGTCACATACTGCTTAAACCCAGAGTTTCAATTGCGGATAAAGAAAAAGGAATTCACAGCCTGGATTCAGTAACAAACCTGATTCGTCAGAATAAAATTACTTTTGAACAGGGTGTAATGGCCTACTCGCAGGATAAAAATACCGCTATGAATGCCGGTTTAATGCTTAACGAGAAAAGTAATACATCAAAATTCGAATATCAGGATCTTCCACCTGAAGTTGCCAAAGTTGTATATAATATGAATGTAGGTGAAATTTCAAAACCTTTCAGCATGATTAGCAAGACCTCAAACAAGGAAGTGGTGGCTGTTGTAAAACTGAAATCGAAGATTGAAAACCACAAAGCCAACCTTACTGACGATTATCAAATGTTGAAAGGATTCTACGAAGGTAAACGTAAGCAGGAATTCATTAATAGTTGGATTATCAAAAAACAAAAAGAAACCTATATCAACATTGATCCGGCGTGGCAAAACTGTACATTCCAGTATCCGGGATGGATTAAGAAATAAATTAGCCCCCTAACCCCCAAATGGGGGAATTTAGGTTGGGACTCAATTTTAATGAAATCAGCAAACAATACATTTTTGAATTCCCCCCTTGGGGGGTTAGGGGGCTTTCGGCACATCGCGTTATTTGGTGTGCTGTGTTTGTTTTTGGCTTTTGTTCATGCACAAATTCACCCGCGACAATTACGAAACCAGGTTCTTCAGAGCATGAACCCGGTAAAAGCACCCGAAAAAAAAACCAAAACCAGAACTCCGGTTCAAAAGATTTCCACCACGCCTGCCAAACTTACTCCTGCACCTTCTATGATTGGTGCTAAAGGAGTTACACTTATATATCTCGAAAACTGTGACCAATTGTCGTTCGATAAAATCATGAGTCCTGAT
>CAIQOG010000020.1 GCA_903873355.1 uncultured Bacteroidales bacterium | reverse complement strand
CTGATAGTAATGTTTTGAGCAGGAGATAATGTAATGAATAGGATTTGGAGAATATAAATCAGAATGATTTTTTTCATTGAAATACGCTTGGAATTGTTAAGGAGCGACAAAGATACATATTTGTCCCTATAGTTGACCAAGCATCAAACGTTTTCAATGAGATATTTGTTTAACGGGCGAGTTCGTGAACTTCATTAAGAGTATATGTTGCCGAAACTGATTTCTCTGAAGCTGCTATCATTGCTTTTGCCACATCGGTAGCCTGAATAGGACGGTATTTACGAAGAATTCCCAGTTTATTCAGCGCAAAAACAACTGAAAGTGCCATTTTTTCTCCTACGCGGTTTTCGGTACGGTTGCCGTCTAATTGTCCCGGGCGAAGAATACTGATAAACTTGAACGGTAACGCTTTAACTGCATCATCAAGTTGTCCTTTCATTTTGGAATAAAAGACTGCCGAATTAGAATCAGCTCCTGCGGATGAAACAAGGACGTAATTGGAAATTCCGTTCTTTGAAGCTATTTCAGCAACAGTATACTGATAGGTAAAATCCACTTTGAACTGTGCGACTTTGGATTTTGCCTGTGCAATAGTAGTTCCGAGTGTTGAGAAAAGTACATCACCGGTCACGAAGTTTACCCATTCTTCCTGCTTCTCAAAATCAATAACTAGCTCCTTGAGTTTCGGGTGAACAAGGCCACTTGAACGCCGAACCAATGAAACAACTTCCGAAAAGTTTTCATTTTCAAGCAACAACTTCACAAGCTCAGTTCCGACCATACCTGTTCCACCAATTACAACTACTTTTTTCATAGTTCTTCTAATCAATATGCATATCCCGGAATCCCAGAAAATAAAGTACACCATCCAAACCGATAGTGGAAATAGATTGCTGAGCATTCGCTTTCACCTTTGGCTTAGCGTGAAAAGCAATTCCGAGCCCGGCTATATTTAACATCGGCAAATCATTAGCACCATCGCCCACAGCAATAACCTGTTCAAGATTTATCTTTTCTACCTGAGCAATCAGTTTCAACAATTCTGCTTTGCGACGTCCATCAACAATATCACCCACATAATTTCCGGTAAGTTTTCCATCCACAATTTCCAGTTCGTTCGCATACACATAATCCACTTCGAACATTTTTTTGAGCCGATTTCCAAAATACGTAAAACCTCCCGAAAGAATCGCAATTTTAATTCCACAAACTTTCAATGTTGCCATCAATCGCTCAGCACCTTCCATAATCGGAAGATTTTGAGCTATTTCCTCCATTACAGATTCATCTAATCCTTTCAGCAAAGCCACGCGCTGCTTAAAACTTTCGTTGAAATCAATTTCACCCCGCATGGCTGATTCAGTGATAGCTCTAACCTGTGATCCTACACCCGCACGTTCGGCCAATTCGTCAATCACTTCGGTTTTTATCAACGTTGAATCCATGTCGAAGCAAATCAAACGACGGTTTCGGCGAAACATATCGTCTTTCTGAAACGAAATGTCAATTCCCAGCTCGGTAGAGTATTTTACAAATTGTGACGAAAGTACATTTCGGTCAGGAATTGCACCGCGAACCGACAATTCTATGCAGGAACGAATAGAGTTTTCATCTTCGTTTTGCAATGATAAACG
>CAIQOG010000019.1 GCA_903873355.1 uncultured Bacteroidales bacterium | reverse complement strand
CATTATTTCGTCGAACTATTTCAGGCTAACTGACATTTCTACGGATTATAACCACGCTCTCAAAAGCATTGAAAATAACAAATCGGATATAATTCTTCAAATCCCGAAGAATTTCGAGAAAAGCATTATCAATCATGAAAATGTTAAAGTGATGATTTCGCCTAATGCGGTAAATGGCATGAAAGCCGGCGTGGGAATGACCTATCTGGCCAGCATTGTAGGCGAATTCAACAATACCCTGATTTCTGAATTGTATCCCGAAATGGCCAAAAACAGCTCGTCTATTATTCAGATTGACTCGCAATACCGTTTTAACAAACAGCTTAATTATCAGGTATTTATGGTTCCTGCGCTTATGGTTATGATTCTGACCTTACTTTGTGGTTTCCTGCCTGCAGTTTCAATTGTTTTCGAGAAGGAAATTGGTACAATGGAGCAAATGAATGTGAGTCCGGTATCTAAAGTAACCTTTATTCTGGCTAAACTAATTCCGTTTTGGATTATCGGATTTATTGCCATAAGCATTGGATTTACTGTTGCCTGGCTTGATTATGGGTTAGTTCCGGTGGGGCATTTTTACCAAATCTATATATTTGCAGCCATTTATATTTTTGCCATTTCGGGCATGGGAATCGTAATTTCCAACTTCGCCCAAACACTTCAGCAGGCAGTATTTATCGTATTTTTCTTTATGTTACTGTTTATAATGCTCAGCGGCTTGTATACCCCGGTTGACAGTATGCCAAACTGGGCGCAGTGGTTGGCAGCCTTTAATCCGTTGAAACATCTGATGATTGTAATGCGCTCCATTTACCTGAAAGGCAGCAATTTCAGTCAACTATCACGGGAACTGTTTGCCCTTCTGGGTTTTGCAGCAGCATTTAATGGGCTGGCGGTATTGAGTTATAAGAAGACGAATTAATCTTAAACAAAACAGGTATTTTAAAATCCTATTGTTTAAATAAAAATTAGAGTTTAGATTCCATTAAGCCGCCATTTGGAGAAAGTGGTAGTTTTATCAGACCATTTGTTGCCACAATTTCACTTCCAAAAAGGAAGTTATTACCACCCGAGTAGTCTGTTACCGTACCGCCTGCTTCTTTAATAATTATAATTCCTGCAGCTACATCCCACGGTTTCAGGTTATATTCCCAGAATGCATCAAAACGACCACAAGCCACATAAGCCAAATCGGTAGCTGCTGAACCTAACCGACGCACACCGCGGGCATTCGTCATTGTCCATTTCAGAAATTGCATGTATTCGTTCATCCGACTGAAATCAGAATAGGGGAAACCGGTTGCCAGTAAGGCATCGTGAATTTTATCGCGTTTTGAAACCTGAATCGGTTTACCATTCAGATATGCACCACCATTCTTCCATGCAAAAAAACATTCATCACGACCAACTTCGTATACCACACCCAGTACAAGTTCTTCACCATCCATTAACCCAATACTAACCGCGTAGACAGGTACACCCTGAACGAAATTTGTTGTACCGTCCAGCGGGTCAATTACCCAGTTGAAACGTTCTCCGTGAATACTGGTTGTCCCTTCTTCGGCAATAAAACCTGACAGAGGTAATAATTTTCCGAGTTGTTCAATGATTTTTATTTCGGAAGCTTTATCAACATAACTAACCAAATCGTGCATGCCTTTGCTTTCTACCATGCTGTCGTTGAAATTTTTACGTTCATCAGCCATAAATTTACCCACTTCCCGGGCAATTTCACAGGTCGCAAGGCAAAGTTCCCGGTAATCAGTTTTCATCATTATTCGTTTTAATTTCTTACAAAGATAAAGCTTTTTCTATAGTTGGACAATTAAAAAAAGACACATCCCAATTCGAAATGTGTCTTTAGTTTACAGGCTCGTTACTAGATTAAAATGGTAGATCATCAGTAGTAGGAGGTGGTGCCTGAAGCCCATCGGCAGCAGGTGCAGCTACAGAACCTGAAGCTTCAGATGATTCAGGTTTTTTGCCAAGAAGTTGGATAGTATCTGCATAAATTTCAGTTGTATAACGTTTAATTCCATCTTTTTCCCACTGACGGGTTTGTAGTTTACCTTCCACATAAATTTGAGTTCCTTTTTTAATGAATTTTTCAGCTACTTCAGCTAAACCTCTCCAGGCTACAATGTTGTGCCACTCTGTTTTTTCAGGAACCTGTGTTCCGCTTTGGGTTGTGTAACCACGTTCAGTTGTTGCTAAAGTAATATTTGCAACTGCCACATTTTTGTCTAAGTAACGTACTTCAGGGTCTTTCCCAACATTACCAATTAAAATAACTTTGTTTATTGACATAATAAATAGTTGTTTAAAGGTTAATAAATTAATTTAATTTGTTGCTGTAAAAATAAAAGGATATTTTGAATTAACAAAGAAATAGGCCGAAAATATTTTAATTAAATTAAAATATTCGACCTCTAAAAATTTAAAAGTTAATGTTAATCAGGCTGTTAACTAACTTCTTGTGAGCTGTAATTTAGAATTAACCTAAATAATTAAATAATATAGTCCACAGCAGCACGTGCAGTTCTTACTTTTCCAATATACCCTGCCACACGTTTATGTTCAGGATGTTCCTGGTAAATATCTAATTCTTCAAAACTGTTGAATTCAGAGTAAAGTGCAATATCAAAGTCGGTTTTCGGTGCATTTGGGATATTGACACCTACTTCAATACTGATAATTTGAGGAATCAAATTCTTTAAGTTTTCAAGTTCCGTCTTGATAATTGAAGCATTTTCGGCTTTTGTTTTTCCTTCAGCCTCATCGGCCAGACAAAAGAATACTATATGTTTTATCATTTTTAATATGCTGGAATATAATTACTTACAAATAACTTTATAACTTTTGTTGTTTACTTTCAGAAAATAGATACCCGTTCTGGTTTTTATAATAAAACGACCCTGAGTTAAATCGCCGTTAAACAGCAATTGACCTGTGAGTGCAAAAAGTTTAATATTATTGATTCCACTGGTAATGGTTACATAAATGCCTTCGGAAGTTCCGGTGAATGAAACATTTTCATTAGCTGTAACCGTATTATTTGTTGGTTGTCCGGAATCATTATCACCTCTCGACCACCCGCTCTGACTGCCTTCAATCCGGATTACCACAGCCTGACCTGAATGAATATCTGCTTTGGAAGTCTGCGCATATAAAGCCGGAACACTTATACCTGTCAGACAGAAAATAAGTGTAATTTTCAGATGCTTGATTATCAAAGGTTTTATTGTTTTCATCACGTTCAGATACTATACTTCAAAATTACAGTATTTCTTCGGATTATTAATGGTTTTTTCCGTGAGTTTGCAATATCTTTTTTTTATTTAAATTGCTTAACAATCAAACGAAACTCAGTTCTCATTTCTCATCCGTTTTGGATAATCAACTGTATAATGCAATCCCCGACTTTCTTTACGACGAAGAGCGTGTTTAATAATCAGATAGGCCACGCTAATAACGTTTCGAAGCTCACAGATTTCACGTGAGACAACTGATTTTTCAAATAAAGCTTCAGTTTCGCGATATAGAATTTCAAGACGACTCATTGCACGATGCAGACGCAGGTTGGAGCGTACAATGCCCACATAGGTACTCATGATTTGTTCAACCTCGCGGAAGCTCTGAGTTATCAATACCATTTCTTCGGGAAGCCGGGTGCCTTCATCGTTCCAATCTGGAATAAACTCGTTATATTCAATGTATTTAAGTTTTTCTGAAGCATCTATTACTGCAGCATCGGCATATACGATACCTTCAATGAGTGAGTTGGACGCCAGGCGATTTGCTCCGTGTAGTCCGGTACAGGAGCATTCACCTGCAGCATAGAGACGGTTGATAGATGTTTTTCCGTTTAGATCAACAGTAATTCCTCCACAAAGATAGTGTTGGATAGGCGAAACAGGAATATAATCTTTTGTAATATCAATGTCGAGTTCCAGACACTTTTTATAGATATTCGGGAAATGTTCTTTTGTTTGTTTCGGATTTTTGTGAGTTACATCCAGATACACATAATCATGACCGTGAAGTTTCATTTCATTATCAATAGCACGTGCCACAATGTCGCGTGGTGCAAGTGAACCCCGTTCATCATATTTATGCATAAACTCTTTCCCATCTTTTGTACGAAGAACTGCACCATAACCACGAATTGCTTCGGAAATCAGGTATGTAGGACGATCGCCGGGATGATACAGCCCGGTTGGATGAAACTGAACGAATTCCATATCGTTAATAATTCCACGTGCACGATGTACCATAGCAATTCCATCGCCGGTTGCTATACCGGGATTGGTGGTAGTAGCATAAACTGTACCGATTCCTCCGGTGGCAAGAAGTGTTACTTTAGCCAGGAAAGTATGAATATTATTACTTTGCTGATTCAGAACGTATGCTCCATAGCATTCAATATCAGGCGAATGATGAGTTACCACTTCACCTAAATGGTGCTGAGTGAGGATTTCAATGGCAAAATAATTTTCGAAAACTTCAATTTCGGGATGAGATTTTACCTGGCGTATCAGACTATTCTGAATTTCGAATCCGGTATTGTCCTTGTGATGTAAAATGCGGTTTTCAGAGTGTCCGCCTTCGCGGTGCAGGTCAAAATGACCGTTTTCGTTTTTATCGAAATCCACGCCCCAGTTCAGAAGTTCGTTTATTTGTCCGGGAGCTTCATAAACTACTTTTTCAACAGCTTCAAGATTACAATGCCCGTCACCAGCAATTAGCGTGTCCTGAATATGCTTTTCGAAATTATCAGGCTCGTACATTACCGAAGCTATGCCCCCCTGTGCATAAGTAGTGTTTGATTCTTCGAGTACGGTTTTACTGAGCAAAGCTACTTTGCCAAATTTCGCAGCTTTAAGCGCAAAGCTGATACCTGCAATACCGCTACCAATAACCAAAAAATCGAATTTGCGTGTCATTACGTTAGATTTTAGAACCAAGACAAAAGAACCATGACTGAATTAAACAACCCATCTTTAATTCTCCGGTCAAATAACCAATCAACTACTTACCAATAACTAATATTTAAAAAAACTTGAGCAGTAGTTTTAGTACTGCTCAATTTGTAATTTTGTCAAAAATGTTTAATATAAGCTCTTCTTTTCTTGTGGTTTACATGTTCAAAGCTTCCCCATTGTGAAGACATTTTTACATTTGTTTCCAACTCCGGATTACTTTCAGCAAATTTATAGCCATTTTTAGCACTGGCAGGCATAATGTCGGCAAACATTACCGAATTCACACCTTTGTTTTGATAATCAGGATGAACAGCCATGAGGTATAAATCCACTACATCATTTTTATTCAAAGCATGAAGCATATAATACCAACCGAATGGGAATAAGCTTCCTTTTGCTTTTTGTTGAGCTTTGGTAAAACTTGGCATGGCAATTCCGAGTGCAACTACGTCATCATTTTCGTCAACAACAATTGAAACCGTGTCGAGACGGAAAAAGCTGAAATACAATTTAATATAAAAGTCAACCTGTTTCTGGTTTAATTTTGTGAAACCATATAAGTGAGAATAACACAGGTTAAGTAAATCAAAGATTTTCAGCGAGTATTTCTCAACAATTTCTTTTCTGGATTTAGCCTTAACCGACTTCAGATTATATTTTTGTTTTACAATATCAGCAATCCGAAAATATTTTTCGGGGAAAACTTCAGGAACAGTAATTTTATATTCTTTCCAGTCAATATCTTTTTCGAAACCATAATCCTCAATATGTTTAACGTAATACGGATAATTATAATTGGTAGCCATTGTTCCAATCTGATCATAACCTTCAATCAACATTCCCTCGCGGTCGAAATCGGTAAATCCAAGTGGACCATGAATAGCAGTCATACCACGCTCTTTTGCCCATTTAATTGCTGTGTCGAAAAGCGCTGTGGAAACTTCAACGTCGTCGATATAATCGCACCAACCAAAACGGGCATGTTTTTCATTCCAGGTTTCGTTTGATACAGGATTGATAATACAGGCAATGCGTCCGGCTATTTTATTGTTTTTGAAAGCCATGAAATAGCTTGCTTCACAAAAATCGAGTGCAGGATTTTTGCCTTTGGTCAGATTTAGTAAATCGTCCATTAACAACGGTGGAGCGGCAAATTCACAATCTTTATAGAGGTTTATGCCAAACCAGATATACTGTTTTAATTCTTTTTTTGAACTTACTTCACGGATGGTTACTGCCATAATTTAAGGTGTTATTTTATAATTAAAGTGGCGTAAAAATAACGCAAAAATATGACAATCGCCAATTTTTTGCGTTATTTTTTGTTTTTCAAATGACTATAATTCTGATAATTAATCTTTTACGTTACCAGTTCTTTTCAAAACACCCCAGCTTACAAGTTCACCTTTGAGTGCTTTTTTGTATGCTTTAAACAATACATAAAACAGTAATTGACGGTAAATAAAACGTTGAACAAACAAGTACAGAGCTTTTTTCAAATCGAATTTCTGATTGTCGAAATGATAAGCCATTGAAGCAATTATACAATCTACAAAATAGTAAAGCAGATAGAAGAATATATACTGATCGGCATCGTGAGAGAACAACCCAATGATAAACAGAATATCAACTAATGGTGAGAAAAGTGGTATGATAAAGTTGAATATCAACAGGTTTGGTAAAGCTATCAAACCAATGTTTGGTTTTTTAAAACTGAACAACAGGTCGCGATGTTTCCAGAAACTTTGCATCATACCGAATGTCCAGCGTGAGCGTTGTTTGAGAAATCCCTGTAGACTTTCCGGAGCTTCGGTCAGAGCAAGTGCTTCGTTGCAGGAGCGGATAGTATATCCGGCACGTAACATTCGGAGTGTCAGGTCACAGTCTTCAGCCAGCGTATCAGTAGTGAAACCATCTATTTCTACCATAGCTGTTTTTCGGAATGCACCAATAGCTCCCGGTACAACCAGTATAGCATTTGCTGCATCGTAAGCTCTACGGTCGAAATTCTGACTGGTGGTATATTCAATTGATTGCCAGTTGGTAAGCAGATTGAGTGTGTTTCCAACCCGAACATTTCCTGCCACAGCACCGACTTTGTCGTCGGTAAAGAATGGAATCATTTTTGCAATTGCATCGTAAGGCAGAATGGTGTCAGCATCAATACAAACCAAAATTTCACCGTTTGCATTTTCAATCCCAAAGTTCAAGGCAGCAGCTTTTCCACCATTTGGTTTGGTCAGTACTTTTACCTTCAAATTTCCGGCAAAAGACTTACTAACAATATCAAGAGTGCTGTCTTTCGAACCATCATCCACAAAAATCACTTCAATATCCGGATATGTAGATTTCAGCAGATAATCCACAGTCCGAACGGCATTTACTTCCTCGTTGTAAGCCGGAACAATAATGCTAACCAACGGATGGTAATCAACAAGTTTATTTTTATTTCCTTTCCTTTCTTTATATCGCTGCAACAAAGCCAGAATTGCTAATGATAGTAGTCGTGAGATAATCAGAACAATAGCAACGATAAAGAATCCGTTCAGGAAATGTTCCCATATAAAAGTCAGTGTAAAGAAAGTAAGGTCCAGTTTGTCAGTTAGCATGAATTTGCTTTGTACCGGTGGCATTACCTGGTCGCGGGTTTTGCCCATCAGATGCGAAACGGATACAAATTCGTAACCTCTTGCTCTTAGTGAATCAATAATAATTGGCAACGCTTTTATTGTAGCAGAGCGGTCACCACCGGCATCATGCATCAAAATAATATTTCCGTTTTTTACATTTTGAAGTGTTCGTAAAACAATTGTGTCCGCTGATATATCTTCCTGCCAGTCGTTCGGGTCGATAAAGGTGGTAACGGATATAAAACCTTCATCGTGTGCAATTGACAGGGATTTAATCTGGGACAGGTTTTTAGGTTCAGCGTCAGTAATATATGGTGGACGGAATAAGAGTGTCGAGTAATTCAGAACACTTTCCATCAAAAGACGTGTCGACCGAAGTTCAATACGTTCGCGGGTATCGGTGGTTAATTCCAGATTCGGATGTGTAAAGGTGTGATTACCAATCTCATGACCTTCCCGATATTCCCGACGAATAAGCGGAATATTATTTTGTATATTTTGTCCCGTTACAAAGAATGCTGCCGGTACTTTTTTCTTTTTAAGTATTTCAAGAATTTTTGGCGTATATTCGTTACTTGGTCCATCATCGAAAGTAAAGGCAAGTTCCTTGGGTTTATCAGCACCATAGCGTTTAATCATGTACGAACTTGGATAATCATCATATGTTTCATTCGTTATCAGGGCATCTTGCTGATTATATTCTATGGCCACATGACCATGATCCGGTATGCTCGTCATTTCCAGTATTTCGCCTTTCCCTTCATAGTTTACAGCTGAAATTGATTGAATATATTCCAGTTTGTGATAATTGAAGCCTTTTGTTTTTAGTGATGTAGCATCTAAATCCTGACCATAGAATTTCCATAAACGATCATCTTCTGAACCGAGATACCACAACGAAACACCTGCTGCATGATAATCCTGAGCTGTGCGAATAATATTGAAAGCGCCGGCTGCATCAATACAATGCATTTCGTGTTCCAGATTATAATTATCGATAAATTTTAATGTCAGATCAGCCTGGCTGAAGTTGAAATAAACTGGCTCATTGAGTTCGTTTGCTTTTGAAATCAATGATTGATATGTGATAGGTTTGCAGGTGTAAACTGCCTTTTTGCGGGTGTTTTGTTTAATCCAGTCGAATCCGTAACCAGCTACACAAAGTACAATTTTCTCCGATGGAACTTCTTTCATCGCTTCATCAATTGCATTTTCCACAAAATACAAGGATGAAATACTACCCGGTTCACTTTCCGAAAAATGTTCGTTGTAAGCCATCACAAAAATAAAATCGTAGTAACGTGCCAACTCTTTATAAGTTGAGACTCTATCGGTTGGGTCAATATCAATTGTTACTAAGAAACCCTCTTCGTGAAGTGTTTCTGACAGTTCTTTTGAAAATTGTAAAAGATACTGATCTGAGCCTTCGGGAAGTTTTTCAATATCTATATTAATGCCCTGAAAATCATTATTTTCAAGCAAATTTTTAATACGTGAAATAAGTGTTTTACGTAATTTTGGGTTTTTGAGCACAACCAAAGTGCTGTCCCCATTAAAATTCCCTTTCCAGAAGTTACTTAACATAGGCACAACTGCCACTTTGTTGTTCTGTATAAATTCTAATGTTTCACTTTGAATCTGTGATTCAATGGTTCCTTTTGAATCTTTTATGAACAGCCATTCCGGGAGCACCATGTTTAATTTGGTGATATTTTTATGCAACGAAATGCCTGAGTTTATATTCCAGTTAACATAGAAAGCAGCACTGACAGGGAGAAATTTGTTTATTTCGGCTGAGGTTGTGTGTTTAATATGCTTGTGAGTGCTTTTTATTTTCTTTTGATATAATTTCAGCTGTTTTGCAAAAGCTAACTGGTCGTCTTTCGAGACATAGGTTTTGGTTTTATCGGTGTTCAGGTCGGGTAATTTCTTATCGTTGTAAGTAAGAACTTTCAAGTCATAGTCTCGTTTGTTGAACAACGATATAGCAACAGAAGCAATAATTACAAATAGGAATACAAGAAATATACGAACCACCCAAATAAAGCTTTTCCATCGGGTAGGTGAATTCGTTTGAAAAACCTGATTTTGCATATGTTTTTATTTATTCAATTTCCAATTATCAATTTCCAATTTCCGATCAACCAATTACCAATTAACCGATTAACCAATCACCAATCACCAATTTACCTTAACTCCAGTAAAACAACATTTTCCACATGATGCGTATGCGGAAACATATCTACAGGTTGAACGGCAGTGACTTTATAAACGTTGTCCAACAAATACAAATCCCGTGCCTGAGTTGCCGGATTACAACTAACATACACAATGCGAGCTGGTTGTGCAAACAGAATTGCATCAATTACATCGGTGTGCATTCCGGCACGTGGCGGATCAGTGATAATAACATCCGGTTTACCATGTTTTTCAATAAAACCGGCATTCAGAATGTCTTTCATATCCCCGGCATAAAACAAGGTGTTCTCAATTTTGTTTAATTTCGAGTTTAAAACTGCATCTTCAATAGCCTCAGGTACATATTCAATTCCTATTACCTGCCGCGCCTGATGTGCCACAAAGTTAGCAATTGTTCCTGTTCCGGTGTATAAGTCATAAACAAGTTCGTTGCCGGTAAGTCCGGCAAAATTGCGTGCTACTTTATAAAGTTCATAAGCCTGTTCGGAGTTGGTCTGATAAAAGGATTTAGGTCCGATTTTGAATTTCAGTCCTTCCATTTCTTCGTAAATACATTCATTACCTTTGAAAACAACTACTTCCTGGTCGGTTATCGTGTCGTTGGCTTTAGAATTTATCACGTATAACAACGATGTGATTTGTGGAAATTTATCGTCAATGTGTTGTAACAGAGCTTCGCGGGCAGTTTTATCTTCGTGAAAGAATACCATAATAAGCATCAATTCGCCGGTGGATGTGGTACGAACCAGCATGGTGCGTAGAAAACCTTCCTGAATACGAAGATCGAAGAATGTCAACTCATGTTCAAGTGCATATCGCTTTATTTCATTGCGCAGTTGGTTTGAAATGTCGTCCTGCAGCCAGCATTTATTAATGTCCAACACTTTATCAAATTGTCCCTGAATATGATACCCGACGGCATTCATAGTGTCGAATTGCTTGCCTTCGGTCATTTCTTCGTAGGTACGCCAGCGTTTGTTTGAGAACGTAAATTCAAGTTTGTTGCGGTAAAACTCTGTTCGGGCAGAACCTATGATTGGCGAAATTTCAGGAAGTTCAATTTTACAAATGCCGTGAACTCAATTTGTAGAATTTCTTCATAATTGGGAAATGGTTCCAGACTGCACAAGACATGATCTCAAATGCT
>CAIQOG010000018.1 GCA_903873355.1 uncultured Bacteroidales bacterium | reverse complement strand
ATCAGAAACAAGGAATATAATAAGACGAAAACAAATAAGGAGAGATATATTCCCATTCCTCCTCCTGCAATGCTTCTAATGCAAGAAATTGAAATGGAGAAAGTAAATGATAACCTGTATCTGTTTTCAGATGGTTTTCTCCCGGGTAATAGAGCTTTACACAGTTTAGAAGCTACACGTATTTGGCGTAATCTTATTATTAATGATAAGACAGGCCTGGGCATTGACAAAAAACTTTACGGAGTAAAGCATTTAGGTATTGACGATAAGCTTGATAATAATATTGATATTCATGCTATACAATCTGGTATTGGGCATACTTCAAATGCAATGACCCAACGTTATGCTTCCACACTTAAAAACCAGTATCAAAGGCAGATCAATGAAAAGACGAAAGGCTTTTTAGAGGAATAACCGGAGAATGATATGTAATAGGAAATATTTTTTTCCCGGAGTTCGCATGTACATTTTAAGGAATGCTGTCCTATAATACAGATTCTAAATACAATCTAATTTAATTTTGGTTTCTGAAATGGAAGCCCTTTTAAATTAATTAATTCCTTTTTTCGGGGAAGGCGTTTCTTGACAGCTAGTGTAGGATTATCTTCCGTTTTATTTTCGACTTTGACACTCTCCTGCACATTTTTTATGTAATTATTAAGTGCGCCATAATCAATACCCGGTTCATAATAATTTTCATCAAGTATTTTGCCAAAGAAGACGTCTACAGATTCTCCGTCTGCCCAGAATATATTACAAATTTTACTGTATAATTTATACAACGCATTATATTGCGCTAAATAACTCACTGTCTCCTCATCACTTAAACTATAAATTTCAGGTTTATGTGCAATGGTATTTTCGGTATATACAAGTCGGAGTGCTCTATATTCAAGTTGTATAAAATTCTCGATTGGATTGACCTTGTAATTTCTCGTTTGTCGTATAAATTCACTCAATAAATGCATAAAATATTGGTCTTCATAGGTAGATGTTTCGGATTTGTAACCAATTAATGAAATTTTAATTTCGCGTAGTGAATTTTCTATTTCACGTTTAATAAATGAATTCACACGATTAGAATTTGAATCAATAATACCTTTCATTAATTCGAAATAATGCTCGAACTGTAAATCATGCTCTTTTAAATAAATTGCATCAAAATTGGTTGATCCCTTTTCCATAGCAGGCAAATAATATTTTTTCAGCTTAATAATATTTTATTTTACGTTTTCAAATTTACGCAATCTCTAAATACAAAAAAGAGGTGTTTCAAATTGGGTTTCAAATAACTGCGATAACATGCAACACCGAGTTGCTAATCGACAACAAAAGCGTTGTGCTGAATGTGCCTAAAAATTGTATTAATATATAACAACGTTCAAGAAAAGCGAAAGAATGCGAACAACCTAAATTCACACAAGAACCTAAGTTACACCCACACGTATTAAAGGGTGAGTATGCCTTTAGTGATGCAAGAAGATATTATAAAGTTGTGGATACTCTTATGGCTGATGAAATGGCAAAGTTT
>CAIQOG010000017.1 GCA_903873355.1 uncultured Bacteroidales bacterium | reverse complement strand
ATCTGTCGACGACCTTCGTCAGGATGAAGATGTGCTTGACACCTGGTTCTCGTCGTGGTTGTGGCCTATTTCGGTTTTCGATGGCATCAACAATCCTGAAAACGAAGAAATCAAATATTACTATCCAACCAATGATTTGGTGACTGCTCCCGAAATCCTGTTTTTCTGGGTGGCACGTATGATTATTGCCGGATATGAATACAGGGGCGAAATGCCGTTCAAGAATGTATATCTGACTGGTATCGTTCGTGATAAATTAGGTCGTAAAATGTCGAAATCGTTGGGTAACTCGCCCGATCCACTGGATCTGATTGCGCACTTTGGTGCCGATGCCGTGCGTCTGGGCATGTTACTTACATCGCCTGCCGGAAACGATTTGCCGTATGACGACAGTCTTTGCGAACAAGGACGTAACTTTAATAATAAAATCTGGAATGCTTTCCGCTTGGTAAATGGCTGGGAAGTGGCTGATATTGAACAGCCTGAATCAGCACGCATGGCTGTGAAATGGTTTGAAGCACAATTGAACAAAACATTGCTTGAAATTGATGATTTATTCTCGAAATATCGTTTATCAGAAGCTTTGATGGCTGTTTATAAACTGTTCTGGGACGAGTTTTCGGCTTGGTACCTGGAAATGGCTAAACCGGCTTACCAAAAACCAATTGACCGTGCAACATACGAAGCCACACTTGGGTTCTTCGACTCGTTGTTGAAAGTGCTGCATCCGTTTATGCCATTTATCACCGAGGAACTTTGGCAAGCGCTGGAAGACCGCAAAGACGGCGAAAGTATCATGGTGTCATTGCAACCAAAAGCTACCGAAGCTGACGAAAAACTGATTGTAGAGTTTGAATATGCAAAGGAAATTATTGCTGGAATCCGTACCGTCCGTTTGCAGAAAAACATTCCAAACAAAGAAAGTCTGAACTTGCAAGTGATTGCAAGTGAGGCCGTCACTGAAAGTGACAGTCTCACTCTTTTGAAAGCAGTAATTGCTAAACTTGGCAATTTGGAAACAATTGAAAACGTAGTCGAAAAAGCAGCAGGTTCAATTTCGTTCCTTGTTGGAACAACCGAATTTTCCATTCCGATGGGAAGTTTGGTTAATGCTGAAGAAGAAATTGCCAGGATGGAAGCTGAAATCAACTACTTCGAAGGATTCATTGATTCGGTTATGAAAAAACTCGGCAACGAACGCTTTGTGGCAAACGCTAAACTGGAAGTGGTAGAAGCCGAACGTAAGAAAAAAGCCGATGCAGAAAGTAAAATTGCTTCGCTGAAAGAAGGAATTAATGCAATAAAAAAAGTGTCCTGAAATAATATTCAGGACACTTTTAGAAATTCAGGTTTTTAAAATCTTAATCAATACCCAAGAATCTTCAGCATTGATTTATAACTTTGTTCTTTAGCAAATAGCTTTGTAAAGTACTCACCATCTTCGTCCTTATCAATAATTACCAGCTTTGGAGCGGGAATCAGACAATGTTGTATGCCGCCAAAACCGCTCAACGACTCCTGATAAGCTCCTGTGTGGAAAAATCCGATATATTGCTCACGGTCTTCATGCATTTTAGGGAGAAATACTGCATTTGAATGAACTTCAGCATTGTAAAAGTCCTCACTGTCGCAGGT
>CAIQOG010000016.1 GCA_903873355.1 uncultured Bacteroidales bacterium | reverse complement strand
TGTGTGCCGACTTTTTATACAATAGAAATTTTCAACAACAACTCTATTTCTTTTGCGAACTTTTATTCAATGCAACCATTTAAATTCAAGTCAGAGAAAATGAATTATTATAAGAAAATCGTTGACCTTCTAAATGTTTCATTTAATCCTTTATCCGAAAAATTGGCTGAAGACAGAAAAAAATACGTATTAAATTTAAATGACGAAAATAAATAGAAAGAACAGCTGCTAATACTTATGCTTCCTGCGGTCTGAAAGACCCAGCAAGGAAGCGTCGGTTGAACCGTATTAGCTTCGCTGATTTTCAATTCCCGCTTGCAGGGGCTTGATTCAACGAGCATGTAGGAGAAGAAGTAGTTATGGAGAAAGCGACCTGTTTTGATAAGTTGTCGCAGGAATAAAAAGACAAAAGAAAGAGTGAATAGTGCTCTCAGCGATAGAATTTCTACAAGAACACAGCTAAAAAAAATAATAAAAACAGCAGAAACAGCGGTTTTTGCTATAGTATAGGCAAAGCAATGGCCGTCCCTGCACTATACAGGGCTTGAGAGGCAATAAATTACAGATTCAGGGTTTCAGTTCGTGGATAAAATACATTATCAGGTGAACGGATACGTGGCAAAAGCTCTACCGGATGTAAGGTTCCTGTTTTACAGTGTGGGCATTTGCAGGGATCAAATCCTGTGAGACGAATCGTTCGCTGCTGCCGTGTTTCGGTAAGTTGGAATATGTCGGGGTTGCTTTTCAGGGATTTGACTTGCTCGCGGTAAGTACTTGTGAGAATACCAACGTAGCGTATCTTTACAAAGCCACGTGGCAGGATATGCATAGCAAAACGCCGGAGAAACTCCACTCCCGTGAGGGTCATAAGTTTCTGATTGGCATTATCCGAGTAATCCTTGTAGGAAAAAGTAACACCATTGCTGCCCATGTTTTTGATGCGCGAGTTACTGATAGCTACCCTATGGGTGTATTGACCTAAGTAATTTACTACCTGACGGGCATTACCTAGTGAAGGTTCGGTGTGTACAACCCACGATTTAGGGTAACACTGGTTGATAATGGGCATAAACTCCGGCAAACGGTTTTTCTTTTTCAGGTTGCGTTTCAGTGCTTCGAGCAGTTTGCCACGAAAAGCCACACTGAGTTGACGCACCGGATAAAGGTATTTGCCTTCATTGCCAATAGGTTTGATTTCACCGCGTGGCGTAATGCCTACGGCAGGAACAATGCAATGAATGTGCGGATGAAGGCTCAGATTTTGTCCCCAGGTATGGAGTACACAGATAGCTCCGGTCTCCACACCATAATGGGAGTAACCAAAGGCACACAAAGTTTCTTTTACGCAAGTAAAAAGACTCTCGTAAAAGAACAGGCTGTCGGCTATACAAACCGGGTTCAGCTCATCGGGCACAGTAAACACAACATGAAAGTGTTTTACACCCAGTGAATCACGCATACGGTCTTCGGCCCAAAGCATCTGACGAGCTAACTGACATTTGGGGCAATGGCGATTGCCACAACTATTATAACTGTAATGTTCCTCGCCGCAGGAATCACATTTATCCTTGTGTCCGCCCAGTTCGGCTGTACGACATTGCTGCAACGCATTGAGTATGGTCAGCTGATAATTGTTGGGTGAGCACTGCATACGAAAGTCTGCTCCGTAAAGTTTTATTACGGAAGCTATTTCAAAACAACTGCGTGCCATTACTTACGCTTACAAGCTTCGGGATAAAGCGTATCCAGCGGACTGTGGGCTTTGACCAGCGGACATTGAGCAATGTGCAGGTAAATCATGGTGGTTTCTATCTTAGAATGTCCCAGCAGGTCTTTGACCGTGACAATGTTCAGTCCGTCTTCAATCAGATGGGTGGCATACGAATGACGAAGGGTGTGAACAGTAACATCCTTGTCAATGCCGGCTGCTTTTACAGCTTCGCGCATTACCCAGGAAATGGCTTTGGCTGAATAAGGTGACCCCAAGGTTTTACCGTTGAAAAGCCAGGTAAGTGGACGTTCAAGAGTGAGGTACTTTTTAATACCAACAATCATATACTGCGAGAGCGGAACCATACGATCTTTGTTGTACTTTGAACGCCGGATATGAATGGAGCACCGTTCAAAATCGATATCAGCGATTTTGAGGTTGATAACTTCCGACGAGCGAAGTCCGGCAGAATAAATAAACATAAGCAGCACACGGTGCTTGAGAAAAGCAGGAGCTTTGAACAAAAGACGCAGTTCGCTCTTGTTGAAAATACAAGGTAGTTTAGCATCCTTTTTGAGCGACGGAAGTTTAATGGCACGATCGGGTAAACCTACATAGCGATAATAGTAGCGAAGCCCGTACACTGAATGTTTGAAAGCACTGCGAGAAGGAGAAACAGCCGAAACAGCCAACGAAGCAAGAAATTCGTTAAGCTCATCAGGGGAAACCTCTTCGGGTAAACGGTTGAAATGAAGTGATACCTGCGCAATGCGGTGAATGTAATTCTCGAAAGTACTTTTAGCCTGACCACGCAGGGTAACCTGTTGTTCGAGGGTTCGGTACACACGGTCGAAGCCGGCAACGGTTGCCATGGCACGACCAATAACAGTAAATTCATTTTCTGTTTTCATGATGTTGAACATTAAAATTAGTAATAGTTTTAAAGGGAGCGGCGAACTCCCGTTCAACATCCTGAAACGTGAAATATAAATATAAGGTATTAATTAAGGAAACAGAACTATTCAAAGCCCTTTCCGGAGGGAATTTAGTTCAACACACGCTCTTAGGTCATTGGCTGGCTGACGTGCATTCCGGCAGTTTTGCTCCCGCATTCACTTTGTCGTTTCACGACAGCGAATGCTCCCGCAAACCGCCAAATGCCCATAGCCTCGGTCGTTATGCGGCATAGTAAAAAAAAAGAAAAAGACCGAATTCTTGACTATTTTTACGGTTTTATTAAACTTAAAGTAAAATGAGAACCAAAACGATTATACTAATTATAGCTCTATCGACAAATATTGGCTTCACTCTATGTGGACAAACTCCAAAGTTTGACAACCAGAAACTTTTTAAATATAGAATGTCAAATTATTTAGACTCAATTGGATTTGTAAATTTAGAAAAGAATCCTATTGATATCGACTTTAGGACTTGGCATATTGATTATTCAACAGGTCAGACAAAGTTGATTCGAGTTTGTAAGACAAAAATTGGAATCTGGGATGCTTTTTCCTTAGACTTCTATTGCTACAATAGAGAAAATTGCGACTTGAAGAACTTTGTAATTGACACTTTGAGTATGCAAAAAAAATGGAACGAAACTTGGAAAATAATAGTCAATGACAATCTATTGAATGTGACAAATCAAGTTGAGTTAAACAAAAAGCTTCAGACTAAAGATAAAGAATTGATTATA
>CAIQOG010000015.1 GCA_903873355.1 uncultured Bacteroidales bacterium | reverse complement strand
GCCGAAAAAAAAAGAAAGAGAAGACAAAGACAGTTCAACGCAACACCGAAAATCAAGAATTACGACGCTCGACAATACGATATTTTTACCTAAAAAACATTTTTGACTGAAATTAAAGAACAATTTTATATCTTTGCAATTGAATGATATTCAAATACGACAAATTGACATTTAAAAGTAAGATTACACATAAAGAGACCATAGGGAGAAACTTTTAGACTTTAAATTTAAAACTTTAGCTCAATACGAATATGATAAAAAGAATTTATATCGACACATCGGTTTATGGTGGCTATTTTGACAAAGAATTTGAGATTGAAACCAAACCTTTTTTCGAGAAGGTATTTGAGAAGAAAATTAAAATTTTAATCTCCGAAATTCTTGAACTTGAACTTTACAGAGCACCGCAATACATACAAGACTTTTTTGAATCATTACCTCCTGAGCTAATTGAGCGAGTAGAAATGACAAAAGAGGTGGAGCAGCTAGCTGATATGTATATTGACGAAAAAGTGGTAGGAAAAACAAGCCGTGGCGACTGTCAACACATAGCTTTATCCACTGTATATAAAGCTGATGTATTGGCAAGTTGGAACTTTAAACACATTGTAAACCTTGAACGAATACGAGGATACAACTCAATAAATTTCAGAGAAGGATATCAAATGACTGAAATCAGAACACCAAAAGAAATATTTAATTATGAAAACGACAAATAGTAAAACCGGAATAATTCTCAAGATGCGCGAAATTCGTGATAACTTGAGCATCGAAATTATGGATATGACTTTTGAACAAGAAAAAGAATATATCAAAAACCAGTTAGCAGCATTAAAAGCAAAAAAAGCACGATTGGCTAACTAAAGATTTAAAACAAAACAATTTCCCCGCTGTAGCGACAGCGGCATTACATATTATCAAAAGCGTTAGCTTTTATTCCGACCCTTGAAAATCGCCAAAATTTAAAAGTTTAAGTGGAATAAGTTAGTAAACGCCTGCGCCTAAGGCGTGGGCTTTAACTTATTATCTACTTATCAGGTATTTGGCGATACCTCAAGGGCGTGATACGGTTAGAGTACCACGCTTTTTTTATGCCCGAAAATGAAGAAAAATACAATAGGAAACAACCCGAAAATCCAATACAGAGTAGGGAGCGGATGCCGAAAAGCTTGAGAGTAGGTGAAAAAATAAAACTTAATATTATGAATGAAGAAACAAAAGAAAAGTTTAAAACATGGGTCGATCTTCTTCCTGCTGATGGTCAAACAAGATTACCTGAAAGAGATTTATTTTTTGATTTTGTATTAACTGCAATTAAGCATGGAGATGCTTGGGATGCTGTAGAACTAGATAGTGAAAAAGTAATTTCAGATTTTCCGAATTCAGAAAATATCTATTCAAAGTATGAGTCATTATTTGAGAATCTAAAAGACTTCTACCTTTTTGTTCAAAAAGAAAATAACAAACTATATTGAATTAACGAACCATGAAAAATAAAATTAAAACAGCTTTTGAAGAAGCTCTACCGTTGGATATAACATTTCAAGTTCTTGTATCAGGAGAGCCAATAAGCATTGATTACAAAGCTTTCAGAATTACCGAGTTTGATGAAAACACTGGTTATTTTAAAGGTTATGAAGAAAGAGACATTAAACAGTTGGATTTAGACAAAATCAGAAATGGTGAAGTAAAACTAATTGTTTCATTTATTGCCCCAGGAGAAAATTTGCAGTAACATTTAAATTTCAATATTATGAAAAAACTTATCTTTACAACAATCTTGATAATTCAATCAAGCATTTTTGCTTTTGGGTATACTTATAACTTAAGTGGAGTTGGTGGAATGGTTACATATGCAGGAACATACAACAATCTAAAACTTTACGTATCAAATTTAGGGACAGGTTATACAAATTTTATTTATAATCCGACTTTTGGTACAGGATTTTTAGAAGTTGATGATGTTATAGTTAGTTCAGGAATTTCAATCACTAACGGTATGTATCGTTTCATTCTACAATCCTATCTTACAGACAATAACGTACATAAATTCTGTGTTAAAAATTACGACGATACAAAATCATGGGAATCAATTTATGTAATTAATACCTCATTGTTAAATGACACTGTCTGTTCACAACAACCTATAACACTATATGTCATCACAACTTCTACTCAAAGATGGGAAAAAAGTTCAGACAATGGAATAAATTGGACTATTATTGCAAATTCAAATGGATATTACACAGAACCAAATCCTTCATCTGGCACATATCTATATAGAGCTTTAAATGGAGATGGAACTTATTCAAGTATTTATCAAAGAACCTATCAAGATGCCGTACCAAGTTCTTTAATCGCAACCCCTGCCAGCAATACCAAAACAGTGGATGAAACTATAACTCTCAGCACCAGTACTACCAATGCTACCTATAGTTACCAATGGAATCTGAATGGCACAGCTATTTCAGGAGCAACATCGGCTACCTACAGTATACCCGTAATTAAGGCTGCTCATGCCGGAAATTATACCTGCACGGTTAGTAATGGTTGTAACAGCATTACTTCGGCAGCAGCTACACTTGCCGTAAACAAAGCGGCACAGGTAATTACCTTCCCTGATATAGCTACTAAAACTTACGGCGATGCAGCGTTTACGCTACCCGCTACTACCGATAAAGGATTAACCATCACCTACCAGAGTACGAATACTGCTGTAGCCACTGTAAGCGGTAATACTGTTACCATTGTAGCTCCGGGTACAAGTAATATCATTGCTTCACAAGCAGGAACAGCAGATTATGCAGCTGCCACAGGTGTTACCAAAACCTTAACCGTAAATAAAATAGCGCAAACCATTACATTAAGTTCTACCGCCATAAAAACGTATGGTGATGCTACCTTTACATTACCTGCCAGTACTGATAAAAGTAAAACGATAACTTATACCAGCAGCAATACAGCAGTGGCAACCGTCAGCGGAAACACGGTAACCATAAAGGGTGCAGGAACTACCGATTTAGTAGGTACACAAGCCGGAGATACGTATTACTATGCTGCACCATCGGCTACCCAAACGCTAACCGTAAACAAAGCGGCACAGACTACTACGTTCGGGGCATTTGCTACTAAAACGTATGGCGATGCGGCTATAACACTACCTGCCAGTACCGATAAAGGATTGACAATTTCATATAGCAGCAGCGATGCTACCGTGGCTTCGGTAAGTGGCAACACGCTCACGATTAATAAAGCGGGAACAGCCACCATTACAGCTACACAAGCTGGAAGTAGTAATTATTTGGCTGCAACACAAGTTCAACAAATCATTACCATAAATAAAGCCAATCAAACTATTGTGTGGTCGAACATACCGAATAAAACCTACGGTGATGCAGCATTTACACTGCCAGCAACTTCCGACAAGGGATTGAGCATAAGTTATCAAAGTGCAGATGTAAATATTGCAAGCGTTTCGGGAAACACAGTAACTATAAAAGCAGCCGGCACGGTGAATATCACTGCCAGTCAGGTGGGTACAGTAAACTACAATGCCGCAAGCAATGTTACTTTGCCACTTACCATTAGTAAGGCAGCACAAACTATAATCTTTGCTGATTTACCTGCTTGCACCTACGGAGGTGCTGCACTAGCCTTAGCTGCCACTTCCAGTTCAGGTTTGTTGGTAACTTATGAAAGTTCCGATTATAATGTAGCAACCCCTTCTGGCAATACATTGACTTTGGGTAATGCCGGACAATGTTATATCACAGCCAGCGTGGCAGGTAACGGCAATTACCTCACCGGAACACAGGTGCAAAAACTACTGATTGTAAGTAAAGCCAATCAGATTGTTACTTTTGATGCTATTCCTGATAAAACCTACGGTGATGCAGCGTTTAGTATGAGTGCTTCAGTCAATACAAGTTTGCCTGTTACCTTCAGTTCGTCAGTTCCTGCCAAATTGATTATTTCGGGTACAAATGCCACCATAGCCGGAGCAGGTAGTTATACCGTAACTGCTACACAAGCCGGAACAAGCAATTACAATGCAGTAACTGCCACACGTACCTTTACAGTAAATAAAGCTACACTAACTGCCACAGCCGATAACAAAACCCGTGTGTATGGCGATGTAAATCCTGCTTTCACAGTTTCGTATTCGGGATTTGTAAACGGTGACACCAAATATGAACTGGCAGCACAACCAACAGGAAGTACAACGGCAATAGCTACAAGCAACATTGGTGATTACAGCATTACGCTCAGCACCATAACCGATGCCAATTATGCAATGGTATACCGAAACGGGGCAATGAGCATCACCCAAGCGCCGTTAATGGTAACGGCTCAGGCTGCTTCTAAAATCTATGGTGATGCCAATCCAACTTTCACGTTGAATTACAGTGGATTTAAAAACAGTGAAACTTCATCGGTAATAACTGTTCAACCAATAGCCACCTCAGTTGCTAAAACT
>CAIQOG010000014.1 GCA_903873355.1 uncultured Bacteroidales bacterium | reverse complement strand
GTCAGGAGCATTCCCACATTGATCCTTTTTAAAAACGGAACAGAAATAAACCGTTTTGTAGGCATCAAATCAAAAGATTTTTTACTCAAAGAGATTGCTAAAGTAGGATAAACTTCAAAGCAGCTCAAATACAAATTAGTTAGAATATGGAAAAGATATTGATTATAGGGGGAGTTGCGGCAGGCGCAACTGCTGCGGCCAAAGTTCGCCGGATTTCCCCGACTGCTGAAATCGTAATGCTTGAAGCCGGACCGGACATTTCGTTTGCGAACTGTGGTCTACCCTACTATATAGGTGGCGATATTAAGAGTCGTTCGAAACTGATTTTGCAAAGCCCCGAAAGTTTCAACGAGCAATACAATGTAGATGTGCATATCAATACCACTGTTTCTTCGATTGACAGGAGGTCACATATTATAAGTGCAACTAATACACAAACCGGCGAACAAAAAACTTTTGAATATACAAAACTGATACTGGCTCAGGGAGGTCGTCCTATTAAACCAACTTTGCCTGGATCTGATTTAGACCATGTTTTCACACTCTGGACACTGGAAGATATGGATAAAATTGCAGGTCATCTGGATGAAAAGAAACCAAAAAATGCTGTAGTAGTTGGTGGTGGATTTATCGGGCTTGAAATGGTGGAAGCACTTACAAAACGTGGTCTGAAAGTAAACGTGGTGGAAATGATGCCACATGTGATGGCGATTATGGAATCCGAAACAGCTGGATTTATAGAAAATGAAATGCTTTCGTACGGAGTCGGAATCCATACCGGCACAAGTGTTACCGAAATAACTTCAAATTCAGTGAAACTGGACAATGGAAAAACGCTTGAAGCGGATATGGTTCTGTTGTCAATCGGTGTTCGTCCAACCCTGCAACTTGCAAAAGATGCCGAACTCGAAATGGGTGAAGCAGGTGGTTTACTGGTGAATGAGCAACTTCAGACAAGCGATTCTGACATTTTTGCAGCAGGCGATATGGTGGAAATTGAACATAGAGTGAATGGCAAAAAAGTGCGAATTCCACTTGCCGGGCCGGCAAATCGTCAGGGACGAATTGCTGCTGAAAATGCATTAGGTGGAAATCATTCCTACAAAGGTGCCTTAGGTACTTCGATTGTAAGAGTGTTCGAAGCGGTTGCCGGAATCACCGGTTTGTCACTAAAACAAGCCCGTACATTGGGCATGGACGCTGATGCAGTGGTGGTTCACAAAGAACACCATACCAGTTATATGCCAGGTGCTGAAACTGTAACTACCATGTTGGTTTATGATAAGAAAACAGGTGTTGTGCTTGGTGGACAAACTGCAGGTTACAAAGGTGCTGATAAACGACTTGATATAATAGCAACTGCTGCTGCAACAAAGTTGACAGTCAGTGATTTGGCAGATATTGATTTTGCGTACTCGCCACCTATTGGAACGGCTAACGATGCGATGAACATGGCTGCTTTCACTGCTGAAAACAAAATGTCAGGATTTAGTCCTTCAGTAACAGCTACTGAACTCGACGACTTTGTTTCTGGTAAAAATCCGGTATTTATTGATGTCCGTGATGTGTTTGCTTTCAGGAAGAGTCATATAGCGGGTACTCTTCATATTCCGCTCGAATTGCTTTCACAGCAAATAAATAAAATTCCGACAAATCGTACGGTAATTGTGTACGACGAAACCGGAAAAAAAGGGCATCAGGCACTCAGGACACTTATCGGAGCAGGTTTCAACGATGTGACCAACATTTCGGGTGGACATACTTCGTTACAACGTCATGCCAGAGCTGTTGGATTTAAAAATTTAAGTATTGAGTTGTTGCCTGTTGAAAAGAAATCGACTGAAAAAGAAATTGAAGAAGTAAAGGAAACAAAAGAGGAAAAAACTGTTTCTTCAAATGAAAACTCAGTCTTGATTGTTGACGTTCGTACTGTTCAGGAATTCAAAACCGGTGCTTATCCAGATGCAGTGAATATCCCGTTGGATGATTTAATGCGTCGCCGTGAGGAGTTGGGCAATAATTTGAATCGTGAAATCGTGGTATATTGCGCTTCGGGAGGTCGATCAGCTTATGCACAACGTCAATTAATGCAGATTGGATATACTAATATAACAAATGGCGGTGGTTTATCGTCAATGATGGCTCGTCGGAATGTGCAGCAAACAGCACAGAAAGCTGTTTCGCCCGAACCGTTGATTGTAGACGTTCGTACTCCTGCTGAATTTGCCGGTGGCGCTTATCCGGGTGCTGTCAATATTCAGCTGGATGAACTTCCAAACAGGTTAGAAGAATTGGGTGAAAAATCCCGTGATATCACCGTTTATTGTGCTTCAGGAGCGCGTTCAGCTTACGCACAACGTATGTTACAACAAATGGGGTACACTGATGTCAAAAATGGTGGCGGTCTGATGCACATGATGATGAGAAGATAATCTCATGGGTTAAAATATTCACAATTTAAAATTAATCACTTTGAAAATCAGGTATTTTCAAGGTGATTTTTGTTTTTATTAAACTCAAATTGAAATATTTTGTTAGATGTATCACGAAATAGTATCTTTGCAACTCGCTAATAAAATTATCAATGGGTATTGAAAAAGGAATTTTCCAACGAACAGAATTGCTTCTCGGAAAGAGTTTTATTGAAAAAGCAGCACAGAAAAAAGTAATTATTTTCGGTATTGGCGGTGTTGGCAGTTGGTGTGCCGAAAGTCTGGTACGAAGCGGAATCGGCAGACTTACCATTGTTGATTCAGATCGCGTTTGTGTAACCAACGTAAATCGCCAGCTAATGGCAACAACTAAAACGGTTGGTAAAGTAAAAACTGAAATTCTGAAAGAACGTTTGCTCGAAATAAATCCAAAAGCTGAAATAATAGCACTTCAAAAAATTTATAGCCCCGAAACATCTGAATCATTCGAGCTTGATTCGTACGATTTTATCATTGATGGCATTGACAGTTTGTCCAATAAAGTTCATCTGATTCAAACCGCCACCAAAACCAATGCAACTTTTTTTTCTTCAATGGGTGCTGCATTAAAAATGGATCCGACACGCATTAAAGTAGCTGAATTCTGGAAAGTACAGGGCTGTCCACTTGGAGCTGCACTGCGTGGTAGATTAAAAAAACTAGGCGGGACGAGTAAGAAATTCCAGTGTGTTTACAGCGACGAGTTATTGAAAAATAAAGGAGAAAATGCTTCCTGTGGTACCGAAAAATGTATGTGTCCGAAAGCCATTGAAGGTCCCGGTGACCCGGAATTGGTAAATCATGAATGGTGCAGTCTAAAGGCTCAGGTGAACGGAACAACTTCATACATGCCGGCTATGTTTGGTATGACCATTGCTTCGTTGGTAGTGCAGACTATTGAAAAAGAGGCCAGCCAACCTGTTTGAATTATCAATTTACAATTATCAATCAACCAGACGATAAACACTCAACTAATTCACCAGTCAACCACAAATGACTTCCAATAAAGAAATTTTCAAAATTACATATCCGATTTTCCTTACCATGCTGATGCAGAACGTGATTAACCTCACAAATACTGCATTTCTTGGTCGGGTAGGAGAGGTAGAGCTCGGAGCTTCTGCAATTGGTGGTGTTCTTTATTTTGCTATTTACATGATTGGTTTCGGATTTAGTCAAGGAGCTCAAATTCTGATAGGCCGTCGTAATGGTGAAAAGAATTATTCGCAAATCGGGGTCATTTTCAATAATAGTATTCTTTTTAATTTTTTGCTTGCAGTTGTTATCTTTGGCTTGTCTGTAAAAGGTGTTCCTGCGATAATGAAATTTTTAGTTACTTCCGATCATATCTACAAATCATCTGTTTTGTACATGAACTGGCGTATCTACGGTTTTCTTTTTGCATTTCTGTCGGTTATTTTCCGGTCGTATTACGTTGGCATAACCCGAACGAACGTGCTTACCTGGTCGGCAGTGATAATGGCGGTTACGAATGTGTTTTTTGATTATGCACTGATATTCGGACACTTTGGAATGCCAAAACTCGGAATCGAAGGAGCAGGAATTTCTTCTGTAATATCTGAAGTTGTAACCTTGATTTATCTCGCATGGAACACTGTTTTTCGTACCGACATTAAACTTTATGGCTTATTTGAATTCGCAAAGGTTGATATTAAAACCATTCTGAATATTTTGAGTTTGTCAATTTTTATCATGTTTCAATACTTTATTTCAATTTCCACCTGGTTTATGTTCTTTATTTTCATCGAGCGGATGGGTGAACAACCGCTGGCAGTCAGTAATATAGGTCGTAGTATGTACATCATGTTGATGATTCCGGGCTCGTCACTATCAACCAGTGTGAATACGATAGTCAGCAATCTCATTGGTGCTGGTCGAAAAGATGAAGTAATGAAGTTTATAAGTCGACAAATGTGGACTGCTTTCCTGATAGCCTTTCCCTTAGCTCTGATTACTTATATTTTTCCTGAAATATTTGCCCGGATTTATACAAACGATATTTCATTAATTCAGGCCTGTATTCCTGTCATAAGAGTTGTATCGGTTGCAATTTTGTTTTGTGCTGTCGGTGTAGTTATTTTCAATGGAGTTTCAGGTACAGGCAATACACGAACAGCTTTTGCTATTGAGTTCCTGACATTGTTTTTTTACCTGAGTTTTGTTTATTACACGGCCATTATTCATCCGTATCCTGTTGCTGTGGTTTGGATGTCAGAGTTTGTCTACTGGACTATTATAGGAGCTCTCGGCTATTTCTATTTGTTGAAAGGAAACTGGAGGGAAAAAGAAATCTGATTTTTTTTACAATAGAAAAACGACACTCAACTTTCGTTAAATGTCGCCTTACTATTTTTTCAATCCAATTAACCGATTAACCAGTCAACTAATACTTAATCAATAATATCAAATCCTGTATATGGAATCAATGCTTTCGGAATTCGGATTCCTTCGGGAGTCTGATTATTCTCGAGCAAAGCAGCCACAATTCGTGGCAATGCCAGTGCGCTACCATTCAGTGTGTGAGCTAATTGAGTTTTTTTGTCGCCACTCTTGAAGCGGCATTTCAAGCGGTTCGCCTGATAGCTTTCAAAATTAGAAACCGAACTTACTTCCAACCACCGTTCCTGGGCTGCCGAAAAAACCTCAAAATCAAAAGTCAATGCTGAAGTAAAGCTCATATCACCGCCACAAAGTCGAAGAATACGCCACGGTAATTCTAATTTTTCAACCAGCGTTTGTACATAATTCACCATCTGGTCAAGTGTTTCGTATGATTTGTCAGGATGTTGAATTTGAACAATTTCCACTTTATCAAACTGATGCAAGCGGTTTAATCCACGTACATCTTTGCCATACGAACCTGCTTCACGACGGAAACAAGCTGAATAAGCGGTGTTTTTAATTGGCAATTCGCTTTCATTCAGAATCACATCACGATAGATGTTCGTTACAGGCACTTCAGCAGTTGGAATTAGATACAAATCGTCAATCGTACAATGATACATTTGTCCTTCTTTGTCCGGCAATTGACCAGTTCCATAACCCGAAGCTGCATTCACAACATAAGGCGGTTGCACTTCCAGGTAACCGGCTTCACGGGCATTGTCCAGAAAGAAATTTATCAACGCTCGTTGCAAACGGGCACCTTTCCCTTTGTAAACAGGAAAACCTGCACCTGAAATTTTCACGCCCAGTTCAAAATCAATCAAATCATACTTTTTCGCCAGATCCCAGTGTGGAACAGCGCCTTCGTACAATGTTGGCATGTTTCCACCTGTACGTTCCACCAGATTATCTTCTGCATGTCTGCCTGCAGGAACACTTTCGTGCGGTAGGTTTGGAATCTGCACCAGGAAATCGTTAAGTTTCTGCTCGGCAGCACTTTGCTGGTCACCAATGGTTTTGATAATTTCCTTTAGTTCAACCGTTTTTTCTTTAGCCGCATTAGCTTCAGCCTGTTTGCCCTGTTTCATCAGGTTGCCAATTTCTTTCGACAAACTATTCAGTTCGGCAGAAGCATTATCGGCCTGAACCTGTGCAGCTTTACGAGCATTGTCCAACTCAATTACCTGTGCAATAATGGATTTTCCATCAAAATGCTTCTTGGCTAAACGGGCAATTACTTCATCGGTATTTTCGGTGATATATTTAAGTGTCAGCATATTCTTTGTTTACGATTTAATCATTTACGATTTACGATTGAAATATCAGATAAAATTAATCAAAAATCTTGAATTGTGGTGATTTTGTGAGAAAAAAAATCTCCCGCAATTTTACACAAATGTAAAACAACAGGAGATTTTGTGTGTGTTGAATATCGGTTTTTTGCTTAGTTAGCAGTTACTTCGATAGGTTTTATAGAAACAAATGACTTGTTGTCTTTCTTTTTTCTGAATTCTACAATTCCGTCAACCAATGCAAACAAAGTATGGTCTTTACCAATACCCGTGTTTTCACCTACATGATGAACTGTTCCGCGTTGACGAACTATAATGTTACCTGCTTTTGCAAATTGACCACCGTAAATTTTAACGCCAAGTCGTTTGCTTTCCGATTCACGACCGTTTCTTGAGCTACCCGCCCCTTTTTTATGTGCCATTTTCTTATACTTTTTTCGGTTAAGCTACAATTTCTTTGATAAATAATTCTGTGAAGTTTTGACGGTGACCGTTACGTTTACGGTATCCTTTACGACGTTTTTTGTGGAAAACGATTACTTTCTCGCCTCTAACGTGCGAAAGTACTTCACAAACAATTTTTGCATCTGTAACTGTTGGAGCTCCTACGGTGATAACACCTTCGTTGTCAATCAACAATACTTTGTCAAATTCTACTACAGCGCCTCTATCGGCTTCTGCCATGCGATGGATATACAGTCTTTTTCCGGCTTCCACCTTGAACTGTTGCCCCAAAATTTCTACGATTGCGTACATTTTTTAAATGACTTTTCTAATTACATCGGTAAGGTGAGTTGCTTTTAACATTGCTGCTTTTATACCTTATCCGAAAATGAGGTGCAAAATTACACATTTTTTTTTAATCTACAATGAGATAAATCAAAATTTATTGGTT
>CAIQOG010000013.1 GCA_903873355.1 uncultured Bacteroidales bacterium | reverse complement strand
TCTCAATATCTCAAGCGATATTCCGTATTGCTGCCAATAATTCAATTCGAGTTCAGAAAACGGTTTGACCTTAATTGAATATGGTTTGATTGGTTTGGGTTGCTCTTCTTTTGATTCCAAGATTGGGGACATTGAGGACTTTGGTGACGACCCCCAACCCCCAAATGGGGGCTCTGAGTTTGGTGAATGATTGTATGAGCCGTTTTCTAAACACAGACATAAATCCTGATTGATTTTTTGGAGGATTTCAAGGAAACTGTCTGCATGACGGCAGTCAGTTCCAAGTATTTTTCCAACAAAGTGGAAGCAATCCCCGCTATAGTTATCATCCCCATAGTCTTTCAGCTTATACTGATTGTTTGTCCTGTCGAAGTAGACATTGCAAGAAGCTTTTTTGTCTTCGTATAATGGATTGAGAAAATTACGCCCGACACGAAAAGGAAAAGGCAGATATTGTCTGAAAACATTCAAACCTTTATCGGTCCGTGCGAGTATTTCTTCTTTGCTCAACATAGGTTTTGTGGCTTTCGATTAGGTTATTAAGAGCTTCCTGATTACTTCGAACCAAACGTTCGTTCAACATGCGCTTTACTTCCGCAATTGTATAATAGGTTTTGCCCGAAATGATAGAATAAGAAATAAGTCCTTTAGTTCTTAAGCGCTGTAATGTACGTTCACTGATTTTCAGAAATGTACAAACTTCATAGCTATCCACCCATGTTTCTTGTTCGTTTACTTCTTCGGGTTGATAGTTGACTACAAATTTGGCAATGGTGTTGACCTTTTCCATCAGGTCTTTAAATGCTTTGGATTCGATTGTTATAACTTCCATAGGTTGATGTGATGATGTGATGATGTGATGATGTGTTGATGTGTTGATGTACTAATGAGACAATGTGCAAATATGCCAATACGGTAGTGAATATTATGAATTATATTCTAATGCGCGGAGTATCCAACCATATAGATATTTCTTGTTGGAGGGGCGTTTTTTGATAATATACATGTAATAGGCAATTTTCCCAACAGAAAACGCTGCCTGAAAATGCAGAGGGTTGACTCCATTTAATTTGGAAAGTGTTTGAATCCCAATAAAACCATCCACATGTATTTCTCCCATTAAACTTTGTGCCAATTGAACACTTGTAATTATTCCTGCATTTACACTGAAATCAAAAATTGAATCAGCATTCATTTGATCCAGAATTTGATCTGCTTTTAATGGCAACCAAAATTCATGAAGATAAAAAAGTTCCAGCTGTTTTTGGAGTTCGATATCCTTATCGAGACTTGAGGGAAAATCAGGTTTTGTTTTGTACTTGTCTATGATTGCCCAACCGGACCATTTGCTGTGTGACGCACGGGAAATCCCTTTGTAAGTTTCCGCTCCTAAATCATCAGGATCGTTGACGTAGCCACCTTCGTGGGTGAGTGTTTTTTGAAGAGAGATTTTAAATTCTGCCATTCTTTTTAGATTTTAGAACCAAGAGTCAAGAACAAAGATGTCAGTCTTAATTTTTGTTGGTTTTTAAATTGATTATTACTTGA
>CAIQOG010000012.1 GCA_903873355.1 uncultured Bacteroidales bacterium | reverse complement strand
TCAAACTATTTGCAAAAAATATTCCGGCCAATGAGCGTCCGAAACTGAGTGCAAACGGTGACGAAATACTTGATGCCAAAGGTAAAACGGTATTTGAACAAATCCCTGCCGATGAATTACCTGAAGGTGACTGGCGTCGATATCCCGAAAGTACTGAATGGGGAATTGGCTGGTTGCCGCTTGGTGGTTATTGCTCCATTTCCGGCATGGTTGACGAGACTAAAAGTCTTTCTCAAATGGCTTCAGAACCACAACCATGGGAATATCGTTCGCGCTCCGTTTGGCATCGATTGCCTATTATTATTGGTGGCGTTTTTGTAAATTTCATTCTGGCAATGGTTATCTATTCAGCCGTTCTGTTCACCTGGGGCAAGGATTATATACCGCTTTCAAATGCAAAATACGGCTTGCAGTTTTCGCAACTTATGATTGAAAACGGTTTTGCTAACGGAGATCTCATAACAAAAATTGATGGCGTAACGGTAGAAAATCACCAGGATGTTGTAAATTTAATTCTATATCAAAACCCTAAAACGATAACTGTTTTGCGGAAAAATCAAACCATTGATATTAAATTGGATGGCAATATTTCGCTTCATGAACTTGTAAAACGGAAAGAAACCAGCTTAATTTCAATTCGTCAGCCCTTTGTTATTGATCAGGTCATTGCAGGTTCTCCTGCCGAAAAAGCCAAACTTCAATCGGGCGACAGCATTACCGGGATAAACGGAAAACCTCTGTTCATTTATCAGGATATTGCAGCAGAATTGGATGCTTCACGCAACATGCATATCAACCTCAACTATGTGAGAAAGGGAAAAACTATGCAATCAGAGATTCAGCTTACAAGTGATGGTAAACTTGGAGTTGGTTTACTTCCACCTTATAATTTCCTGAAAGTAAAACATATAGAATATGGAGTGTTGGCTTCAGTTCCTGCCGGCATCAGTTTAGGCTGGGAAACGCTAACGAGCTATGTCAAAGGTTTTAAACTTGCATTTACAAAAGAAGGTGTAAAACAAATGGGTGGCTTTGGAGCTATTGGGAAAATGTTTCCTAAAGTGTGGGACTGGCAGATTTTCTGGTCAATGACGGCGTTATTATCTGTTATTCTGGCATTTATGAATTTCCTGCCTATTCCTATGCTCGATGGCGGATATGTTTTGTTTCTGATTTACGAGATGATTACCGGCAAGAAACCCAGCGACAAATTTATGGAATATGCTCAGACTATCGGCATGGTTCTGCTCTTTGGATTGCTGCTTTATGCCAATATGAATGACCTTTTCAAATCGATTTTTTAAATAACTAAATGAAACCTACAGCACTTTGTTATCCAAAATGCGGCACTTGTCAGAAAGCCGAAAAATGGATGAAAGCAAACGGAATTGACTATACATATCGTCCGATAAAAGAGGAAAATCCAACGAAAGAAGAACTCAAAGTTTGGATTACCAAAAGTGGACTTCCAATATCAAAGTTATTCAATACCAGCGGATTGCTTTATAAAGAATTCAACATGAAAGACAAAGTGAAAACCTTGTCGGAAGATGAATTAATGGACATTCTGGCTTCAAACGGATTAATCGTAAAACGTCCGATTTTAGTAGCCGGAGATAAAGTTTTGGTAGGCTTCAAAGAAGATGAATGGAAAGCAACCTTAGGCTGATATGAAGAAAACTATAGCCTACAATCCGCTTTCGATGCCCACCTACGTGATGGCAAAACCGAATGGTTCAAGTTGCAACCTGAACTGCTCGTATTGCTATTATCTGGAAAAAGCACGACTTTACGAGAATCGTAAAAACCTGCAAATGAGCGACGAAACGCTCGAAAAATACATTGAAAGTTATATTCAGGCACAGCCCGTTCCCGAAGTGCTGTTTACCTGGCACGGCGGTGAAACCCTGTTACGCGATATTTCCTTCTACCGAAAAGCCATTTCATTTCAAAAGAAGTACGGACGCGGCCGGAATATCGACAATGTGCTTCAGACAAACGGCACGCTGCTCACAGACGAATGGTGTAAATTTTTCAAAGACAATAATTTTCTGATTGGAATTTCAATTGACGGACCGGAACACTGCCACGATGTGTATCGCAAAAATAAAGGTGGAAAAGACACTTTTCAGCAGGTAATGAAAGGAATTGAACTGCTGCAAAAACATCAGGTTGAATTCAACACGCTATCGGTTATCAACAACTACAACGTCGATTATCCGCTGGAAATTTATAATTTCTTCAAGGAAATTGGCACAAAATACATGCAGTTTTCGCCCATTGTTGAGAAAATTACTCAAAGCAGACCGGATGGCCTGAGTCTTTTGCCTCCCGACGGAGAAGGCAGCGATGATGCGGTGTTGGCTCCATGGACTGTGGATGCGAAAAAATTCGGACAATTCTATATCACCATTTTCGACGAATGGCTCAAAAAAGATGTGGGTCAGTACTATATTCAGTTATTCGATGCTGCTTTAGCCGGAACAGTGGGTGTTCAGCCCGGAGTTTGTATTTTTGGCGAAACCTGTGGACATGCCACAGTTATGGAATTTAATGGCGACATGTATGCCTGCGACCATTATGTTTTCCCTGAATATAAAATTGG
>CAIQOG010000011.1 GCA_903873355.1 uncultured Bacteroidales bacterium | reverse complement strand
CTAATTGAATGGGTATGTTTTTCGACAGAATCGGAACTCTGTTATCCCCGGTGATTGGGATGTCAGAGTTCCAACTCTGACTTTCTCTTCTTTTTCGACAGAATTGGAATTCTGTCGTCACGAAGATTATTTCCGTATCACAGTGCCGCTACCACTCATTGTGGCATTTACATTGGGTGTTCCGTAATAATACACATTTCCTGAACCTGTTATAGTTGCTTTAAGTGTGATTACAACCGCTACATCGATATTCCCGCTGCCTGAGATTGTACAATTGGCATAATTGGCGCGCAATGTGCTGAAGTCCATGTTTCCGCTACCTGCTATTACCGCCTTTAGTGAATCTACCTTACCCGTAGCCGTAATGTTGCCACTACCATAGATATTGGCGTTTAGTTTTGCGATGTTCAGCGATTGACCGGCATTGATGTTTCCGCTGCCCGAGATATCTGTTGACAGCAAATCTTTAAAAGCTGAACTGATAGTAATATCGCCACTCCCATTCAACGTAACGTGGATAAGCGAATCGGGCATAGTGATGGTAACTTTCGCCTTGCTGTTGTTGAGAAGTGTGGACGCAGGAACTTTGGAAATCACCAGGGAGTGATTACTTACTGTGACTGCATGATACTGAAGCAGATTTTCATAATCCGAAACTTCCACTTTGAAAATATTGCCTTTTACTATGTCGACATTAGCTGCACTATTGAGTGTAACCGACTGAAAATCGCTTACAGCACATGATTTACTGATAATATCGCCCTTACCGGTAATGCCAAACAATTCGGCAATACAGGAGCTGAAAACAAGCGTGATTATTACCAAAACTACAGTGTGAATACCATTTTTCCTGTTCATATGAATCAATTTTGAGGTTAGTTGTATCAGAAAATTATATCCTACAAATATACAAAAAAAAGGACACTGTTATCAGTATCCTTTTTGATATTTATTGACAGGGTGACTTTGAGTCACCCTATCTATTGTGTTTTATAAAACTACTTTAGCAATCTGATTACCTACTTTTACAACAACGAATCCTTTTGCAGCAACCGGAATACTGTTTAAGCCGGCAGTGGTTGTTTTAATAAGCAGTTTCTGTCCTACTGCATTATACAATTCCATTACCTGACCGGACTCGGCGGTAAAGCGTATAATGCCATCGGAAGCAGAAACTGATAAAGAATTCTGAGTTGTTGAAAGACCTGTAGCCATGGTCGATGCTATAATCTCATTCGAAGATGCAGTGGTTACCGTTGCATTTTTAGCTACAACTGTATAATAATATGTTGATCCTCCCTGAAGACCGGTTAAAACATAACTATTTGTACCAGTAACAGTAAATGGAGAACCGGAAACAGGTGTCAGAGTTGAACCACTCCCTGAAGATATTACCAAATCTTCGAGGAAGAAACGACCCTTAGCTGCCTGTAAACCTTCAAATTTAATTTTCGATGCAGCAGTTCCACCAGTTAAATCAACTGAAAATGGATTTAAAGTATAGTTTACATCGTTCGTAAGTCCGGTTACAGTTTTTACCAATACATCATTCAGATATATTTTTACTTTTGTAGAGTCGGTACTCCAGGCCATCGATTTAAACGAAACATTAAATGCTCCACCACTTGCAGATAAATCAATTGATGGAGTTGTAATACTACCCAAAACTGTTCCCGTTCCCAATTTAATAGTTCCTCCTGCAGAATAAACTTTTGCACCAGTCCAACCTGCTGTTTGGGTTAAAGCATCCATCGAGGTTAATGCATTATCAGGAGAACTACTCGCACCCGCGCCGGTTGCTCCTGCACTGAAAAGATCAAAATTTTCAGATAAAACAGGTGTTGGTGTTCCACCGCCTGTTTTTGTGTAAACACTCAGCACATAATCAGTTGAGCCGGGAACTGCAGACCAGTTAGCCGTAAATCCACTGTTATTGTTGGCAGAAGATTCAGCAGCAACCGGAGTAGCTAATCCAGCAGTTCCACTCAAACTGCGTGTTACATCGGTTGCTCCGGTACTTGACAAGGTTAGTGTTGCTGTATGCGGTCCTGTTGTAGTTGGAGTGTAAGTTATAGTTATCACTGTATTTGAGACACTACCACCAGTTTGAGTTAACGAAGTTTGTGAAAGTGAGAACTGATCGGCGTTTGTACCTGATAAAGCAAGGGTGATATTCCCTGTAAGATTTGCACCGCTTACATTTATCGTTTTGGTAGGCGCACTACCAATGTTAGCAGAGAAAGCAGCAACAGTAGCTTCAGTAACTGTTATGGTAGGGGTTATAGCAGTAACACTACCATTACATGTCACATTTTGAGCAGTTGCACCGGTTGAAGCCACGGCAATATTCTCTGAATTATAACTGCCTACTGCCAAGCCCGCTTTCAGACGTGCATAAATGGTAGTTGTTGCCACAGTTCCTCCTGTTTGAGTCAATGTAATTGGACTGGTAGCTATAAATGAACCACCTGTACCCGTAGAAATTTCAAAATCGGTAGGCGCAGTTAGGGTGATATTGTTAGTCAGATTTGTTCCACCTGCAGTAAATGATTGTTCTGCTGATGGCCCGCTACCGGAATATGTAAAACCAGTAAGGGTGGAAGGGCTAACTGTTAATGTTGGAGTCGCTGAACCAGATGTAGAAGTTACAGTTACATTATCTAAACTAATCTTTGGACGGCTTCCTGTCGTACCTCCAGAACCATTATGGGAGTAGAATCTTAATTTTACAGTTGATTGATTATTTAACGCAGCCGGAAGGGAAATCGAAATTGATGCAGCATTTGTAACATTATTTGTTGCAATAAATGGCAAATTTGTTCCTGTCAATTCCGACCAGGCTGATCCATCTGTTGAATAATAAACCCTAAGAGTAGAAACTCTGTTACCTGTGCTATTATTAATTTCTGCAGCATCAAAGCTTAGATTTCCCGCATTTCTACCGGTGAAATTCAAGTTTAAATCACATGCTATCGCAGCTGAGTTATCCGTTGTTCCAGTTGTAAGAAAAACCAGTTTCGTGGAGGACGCAGCATCATAACCAATTGCGGTAGAACTACTTATTACAGCCAGAGAGGTTGTTGCTATTGTTGTTTTTGTTGCTACTGGTATAGTTCCAGTACCTAAAATTGCTAATCCATTCCAGTTAGTTGCATAGCCAGACCATGCAGTAAATGTTTGTGAATAATCTCCGGAGGACATTGCATAATAGGTTTGTCCCCACGCACTTACACTCCCAACCATTATCGCTAAGGCAAGAAGAATTGATTTGAAAAAAGTAGTTTTTTTCATGTTGTTGTTTTTATTAAAGAGTTATAATACAGATGTTTAAATTTATAAATTGAAGTTGCAAAGATACATTAATTCAAACCGTATTTTGCACTTTATGGTATTACAAATACATGAATAATTTACATATAATCAGTATTTTCATACCAGGACCGAACGGCAAAGATAAAAAATTGAATTTGAATATGCAATAGTTTTGAATTTTAATTCAATAATGTAACAATTACGTAAAAACAACATAACTCCTTTTATGTAATTACCAATAAATGAAACGATTATAATGAAAAAAATCCCGGAAAGGTTTGTGGTGCGATG
>CAIQOG010000010.1 GCA_903873355.1 uncultured Bacteroidales bacterium | reverse complement strand
TATTTCTGAAATTCTGCTATTAAACTACTTATATCCTTTTGTTTTTCCTTCAATTCTTCAAAAGGTGTTTTATTTACTTTCTTTATTGTAAACTCAACACTAAATTCATTAGGAGTGATTTCTTTTATTCCTGTTATGTCATCAAACTCTATATCAAATAATTTCACTGTGAATATCGGATAATTACCATCATTTCGAGACTCTTTTATCAAGTAAGTATTACCCTTGTCAGTTAATTGATAAATATACCATATCTTACGAGTGTCTTGTCTGTAATCTTCATTCTTTATTGATAAAAGTCCTGCCTCAATGTAAGGTTTGATTTCAGAATTTTCAACTTCAAATTGATTATCAATTTGTTCTCCTATCCATTTACGTACAACTGCATGAATGTCTTCATTTACACTTTTATTCAATTTAGCAGTCATGTATTCTTTGATTTTACTTTCAGCTTCATTTTTGGATAGTTTCCAATCATTACAGCCCCAAAATGAACACACACACACTAGTGACAGTATTGTACTTGCGATTCTGATTTTCTTATTCATAATTTTTTATTTATTGTTGTAAGATTGTCTCTATACTGATTGTGTTTAGTGTTTACTTGTTTCAATTTAATGAATTTTTTTTAATTTGAATGATTTGCACAAGTTCTTTTACTGGGAATGTTGTTCCATAATCTTGTATAATGCTAACTATTCTACTTAAACTATTTATATGATACTTTCCTTTTTTAGTTATTCTTTTTGATAATTCAATGTAGTTCTTGCTATTTCTGTTTTCAGTTTTTTTTACGATATGCCCTCCATTTTCGATGTGTTGAATAATATTTCCATCTGCATCTAATTCAAATATATTTGCACTTAAATCGTAAACTTTTTCATATTTATATGTAATGGTTGCATTAACTTTTTTACCATCATGTTTTGCTGAATTAAATCTCATACATTTGATAAAATTGGGATTTATTTTTATTTCTTGTCCCTCGTTTGAAGAATAAAACTTATTCTCTTTAGGTCTACTATCTATCTTGAGGATGGCACCTGAATCACTTATTGAAATTTCTAATTTATAAGATATTTTATAGTAATCAGTACCATACTCTGTTGTCATTTTTCTGTCATTATAAAGCTGAATCATTTGTATATCCAAAAGACTGTCAATTTCAGCTTCATTAATCAATGAAATTTTTGAGTCTAAATCACTTTCACTATATATTTTGTTTTGGATTTCAGATTCACTGATAAAAGTAGATTGTTGTATTTCAGATTTTTCTTTCTGTTCTGTTTGATTTCTAGTTTCTAAATTTTTGTTCTTTTTGAAGAGTTTTATCCTTCTATCAATTTCATATTTGATATTTTTCGGAAATTTATCAATTTCTGTTTTTCTAATTTCAACAGTACTCATTCCGTTTTTTGCTAAATATACTTTATCAAACGTTTGATAATCTGAAGAGAAATAATATTTTCCAACTTTTTGGTCATTATATTTTCTCTCATAGTTGTCAATTAATTTTTGTGTTGAAACGTTTTCAAATTGTGTAAGAATATAAGCAAGTTTTCCCTCTTTCATAACAAAGGTTTTGCAGTAATCAGCGAAAAGTCCTAAATCAAGAACATATTGATGTTGGTAACATTGCATTACGCTTACAATTTTACCATCGAAATAATTTACATTCCATGTCCAATGCGAGTTGGATATATTTCCAAAATTATCTGGTTGGTTATGTTGTTTTGTTTGAAGTTCGATAGCCCATTTGACGTATTCAGCATTCTGACCTATTTCTTGTGAATATCCTCGAAGCAAACTAATACAAAATACTAAGGAAAATATAATTTTTTTCATAAGGAATGTGTGATTTTATTGTTACATGGTTCTTTTGAATTGAACAATTTTTGCAATTTGCAATTTTTGCAATTTTGATTTTTTGAAAAATCCAATTTTTGATATTTTTTATTTTTACTTTGATAACATGCAAACAAAGGAAAAAAAAGGAAGTAAAAGAAAAGTTCTTTATACAAATACTTAGCAATAGCTAAGTGCAAAAATAAATAAAAAGTTTGACTTTTACAATTGCTTAAAAAACAATGGCAGGAATTACCAAAATAGAGCAATTTGTAATTGATAAAGTAAAGGAAATCCGAGTTCAAAAGGGCTTTTCTCAGGATGATATTGCTTTTTTCTTAGATACTACAAATGGTTTTATAGGTCAAATTGAGAGTCCAAATTTCAATTCAAAATACAATATTAATCATCTGAATAAATTAGCAATTGCATTCAATTGCTCTTTGAAGGATTTTTTCCCCGAATCTCCTTTACTTGATTAAGCCTAAATTTATCAGATTTGACATTTTTCTTTTGATTTCTGATGATTTCGTTTAGTTGGCTCAATAATTCCCAGCAACCATTTACTTGATGCTAATTCGACAAAATATTTGGTTTCATCTTGAAGATTTGCTTGAGACCTTCAACGTACGCACATTTTACTTTATGATTTAGTTCCTTGATATGGTCTTCAAATTCTAATTGAGTGCTGTCTTTCATTGCTATTTTATATTGTTTTAATTTTTTTGATTTATTGCTTGGAGTTAAGCAGTTTTGTTTAACGGCTGTTGTTAATAGTAGCTCCAAATTTTCCCATCCATATATTTGTACAAAAATGCGTCTTGTAAATTTGTCAAACATCAATGAACCATAATAACTTTTTGGATAGCATAATATGGAATCTTTTCTTATAGATTGATAGAAGTCAATCCAAGACTTTAAAATTGTCTTACAAAATTGAGGGTTTGTTAAATTATGCATTCTTAAGTCTGTTGTTTTGAAAAATTCATTTACCCTTTCTTGAAGTTGAAGTTCAATTCTGATTAGATTATCAACATCAGGCTTGTAATATTCAATATCCTTAATTAGTTTCTTCTTGTTGGAAGCTGACTCAACTAGCTTGTCATATAAAATAAAGCTGTGTCGGAATGAGTTTTTTTCATAACGTAATGTTGTTCTGTGTCTACTGATTCTTTGACAGTATTCAACGTTTTTTAATCCATAAAAATACTCTGGTATTGCATAATCTAATTCGATGTTTATACCAATATCAATTCTTGATATTTTTGCATTGTACAATGGAATATCAAGCTCTTCTCCAAGAAATTTGACAGCTGTATCAAGACTTCTCCAATCGAAATTTTGGATGTTATTCCTGTTGAAGTATTTTGCAATACTTCCTTCAATAGTAAGTTCATTATTGTATAATGAAACTTTGAAATTTCGTAGCCAACCATAAATTTTTATTTGTGTGTCGTTAAGTTTGAATTTCTCATAGTTATTAAGTTTGGAAATTATCATTTCCACGTCCCAAGATGTCAAACCAGCATCTTTGGGCAACAAAACCATTTTAATTGTGTCAATCATAAAATTTTTGCGCTGATTAATATTTTTACTTCTTTCTCTTTAAAGATATTTATTACGCTTTTTATAGAACTAGGTTTTTTAGGGCAAAAAACCAGCTTATTTACAGTATAATTAATCATTTTTTGTGATAACTTTTCATGTAAATTTTGAGTAAAAAATACTTTTCCGTATTCCGATATGTAATTTGTATAATTCATTATTTTATTAGTTTGATATTTCTGTAATCTTGTTCTCTTGATGTAAAGTGACAGTTGTGTAGCCTATACCAGGCTCACGAATTTTTGGATATTTCAGAAATTTATAATAGCTACTATTTATGTAATACACATGTTTGTTTTTCATTTTTTTGTTATTTTCTTGTGAATTTCTAATGCTTCTTGATTAATTTGATCGTTGGTCTTGATTCTGTTTTGTGTTAGCCACTCATCTATTTCGTCACGTTTAAAAAAGATTGTTTTTCCTCCTGCGCTTTTAAAATGAGGTATTTTTTTCTGGCTTGTCAACTTGTATATATATGACCTTTCAAAACCTGTATAACTACAAATTTCGCTAATATTTAAAACATTCTTTTGAAGCAACAACAAATCTCTGATTTGTGTCATTACTGCTAATACTGAATTGGCTTTCATATTGCTTTATAAATTGATGGTAAGTTATTAATGGCATTAATTTTCGACAATTCAGCTACTCGAACATAAGTCATTGTTTCACTCAAACTTTTATGTCCTAATAGCTTTGAAACTGTTGTTATATTTGTGTCTTCTACTACGAGAGCAGTTGCAAAAGAGTGTCTCGCACAATGCCAGGTGATATGTTTGTCAATTTCGGCATCTTTAACCCATTTTCTTATACTTTTTAAACAGCCAGTATGTGAAGGCAGATTGAAGATATATTCACTTGATTTGTTCTGTGTTTCTAGAATTGTAATAGCATCTGTGTGTATTTGCATCTGCAATCTTTCAGATGTTTTGATTTGTATTATGTCAAGTATTCCGTTTTTCACATTATCCCATTTTAACCTTATAATATCACAATATCTAAGACCAGTTAAACAGCTAAACAGAAAAGCATTCCGTACTTGATTGTTTCCACATCCTGTTTTTACAAGTTCTTGGATTTCTTTATTTGTTAAGGTCTGTTTTTGAATCGATGGTTTTCTTTTGTTTTTCAGATTTTCAGCAGGATTTGATTTGAAGTGCTTTGCTATTGTTGCTTCTTTTATTATCCGTTTCAATTTCTTAAAATAGTTGAAAGATGAACAGCCGTTCAAATTTGAATCTAAATAGTCCTTGAAAGACTGTAACATTCCTTCATTTACTTCAGAACAAAGTAGTTTACTGGATTTTGTAAACATTCTGAACTTTGCTACTACAGATTTATATGTGCGCATTTCAGAATGAGGGGCTTTACGCTCAATAAATTCCTCACAGAACACAAAAAAATCTTTGTTAAGATTGTAGTCATTTGTTAGCATGTTGTCAGAATAGATAGCGTCAAGTTCCATTTTGGCGACAATCTTTTTAATGATTTCCTTTTTCGACTTTTTATCTTCTCTCTCTATAGCAGTTCTTGGGAATTCTGCGTAACGAATATCAAGCATTTTCTGAATTCGTTTCCCGTTGTTGTGGATGTCAAGTTGAATGCCTAGTTGGTTGTTCTTTAACTTGATTTCTCTGATTTTTACTGTCATAACTTTTAATTTTGAAATTTTTACTATGAATACTTATTTACCTTTTTCTTTTACTTCAAGTTGAACCACTACATTATACTAAAATGTTTTTTTCTGTTTTTAGTAGTTGTTGGTAATGTGATTGTGTTTTTAGTGGTTTAGATTTCCGAAAACAGATTTATCTTACCAATAACCCATTTTTTTGTGCAGTCGACCATATTTTCATTTATATCACATTATTTAAATATTGTTTACATTTTATTTTTCAATTTACTTTCCTGAAATCGCATCTGTAATTGATTTACAGTTGAAAATTAAAATTATTTGAATTGCTGTGGTAAAATATTTTTCTTACACTGAAAAATGCAAATAGTATAATGCAAACGCTTTTCAAACGAAAAGACTGATGAGGAAGGAAGAAACTAAATTCGGAAAAAAGTCAAGAAAAGTTTGTTAGTTTGGAAAAAAGTAGTACTTTTGTACCCGCTATTAGAGCACGCCCATTACCCTAGGGACTACAAAAATTATAGAATTTATCAGATAAAAATCAAGATGGCTAATCACAAATCATCAATTAAAAGAATTCGTCAGACCGACAAGAAAAAGTTGCACAACCGTTATTTTGCAAAAACAGCCCGTAACGCTGTTCGTAAATTGCGTGTTACTACTGACAAAACTGTTGCTGCAGAAATGTTGCCAAAAATCAGCGCTATGCTTGATAAACTTGCAAAACGCAACATTATTCACAAAAACAAAGCAGGCAACCTGAAATCAAAGTTGACTGTATATGTGAACAAACTCGCTTAATAAGCTTCTTGTAAAACATACAGAAGCCCTTTTCCGATAGGAAAAGGGCTTTTTTGTCATCTGGTTAGTTGATGAAATAATGCCTCAAATACTGACAAATTTAATTCTTGAAAAACTTCAGGGTTGTCATTTCATCAAGTGACCTGATTGAACAGAAATAAATTCCACTTGCAAGACTATTTAAATTCAATTCAACTGTTTCACCGGAGTTTATCATTTTGGTTGTCGATATTAATTTCTGACCGCTTAATGACGTAATTGTAATATCTGCATTTACTTTTTCCGATTTTTTTATACTGATATACAGCATCTTGCTTACTAAGGTTGGGAATATATTTATACCTGAATCATCCATTAATTGAGATGTTCCGGTACTTTGGTAGTTTGACGAAATCACTCCTGCCTGAGTGATATTTAAGGTTGCACCTGCACCATAAGTAGCATTTCCAACTGTTGAAGCCACGTCTTCCACTGGAAAGCTTGTGTAGCTGTATGAAGGTTTAGGGACTTCTGAGCCTACGCTGGCCACTCCTTTCAGGCAGTTTGTAAAAGTAACTGATTCAGAGCCTCCATCAGTTGTGTCAAAACTTCTGAAAACTGAGGCAACATCTGCGAAATCGCAACCTTCAACGTAAACAGTAGAATTTTTCACACCACCACCTACACCAATAGCATAAATTCCGGTTCCGGCTGTGTTGTAATAGCAATTTAAGATATGAAGATCAGCATTTCTGGCACGAGGCATCCTTTCTACGCAACCGGATGCCCAGTAATTACACTGGAAAGTAATTTGATAATGTCCGGAAGCCGGATACGATGAGCCGCTTGACCCAACAAGTCCAGATAAACGGTGGTCATCATTTCCTCCCGAACCACCTGGTTTTGGGGGTTTCAGATAGGTAAATTTACACCACGATACAGTTCCAAAGTTTGCAGTTTTAGTAATGTCACAATTACCATCCATCCCATCCTGAAACTCACAATGATCTAACCAAAAATTGGTAGCCATACAGCTAAGATTATCATTTCCATCAACATCGTATGCTCCTGGGCCTTCAAAAATGATATTTCGGATGATTACATTATCTGACCCGCTACCTAAATACAGTATGCCGGAAGTGCTTGCAGTCTGATTGTTGTTAACAAGATGAGCACCGGGTAAACCGAGCAAGGTTTTATTAGATATTGTTCCGGTTATCTCTCCACCCGAAGGAATTACAATGGTACCGGAGACTAAAATAACTTTCGACCCGGATGACTGTAATTGAGTTTTTAAATCATTGTAGGTTGAAACAATTATCGGAGTTGCTTTTCCTCCACCTGTAACATTTGAACCATATCCTTCAGCAGAAGTGAAACAATAAACAGGGTTTTGCGATTTTACCTGTATACTGACAAACATAATTAGTAATAGAAAGTACTTGATAATTGCTTGGTTATTTTTCATTAAGATATTGATGCTATAACTGTTTAAACTATTCACAACAAAAATAGATTAATTATTGGCAGTTATTGTGGATTAATTAGTTGAATATGTGCATTTTTGCAAGAAATAAAACAAACAGACCGGTAAGAATTAATCTTACCGGTCTGAATTAGAAGAATTTTATATTGGTATTTAGAATCCTATAACAGCTTCAGCAACGATTCCATTAAATTTCCCATCATGTCTGATGTCATTGTAAAGGAAACCACCATAAGCCTGAGTTGTATATTCTACTTTAGTCATAATGTTTTTTGTGAGGAACCAACCTGCACTTACAGCAATACGAGCAATATTGATATCATACATTCCTTTGGTAGCAGCTGGGAAAACCACAGTAGCAGTTCCTGTTGGAGCTCCTGATGGAACTTGAGTTACACTTGCAAGATCTGCAGAAAGATATTGTTGAGCATTCACAGTGTTATATCGCCCAGCTAAGAAGAAATTATCATAACGAATAATTAAATCAGTTGCAAATTGTTTTGCAGTACGTTCGCCAGTAGCTTCATTTTTACCACGACCTGTAGATGTTTCAATAGTAGTGAAAGATTCAACATTAAGTTTGTCAGTTACTTTATAATCTAAGAACAAGTTGCCCATTAATGACGTAATTTTATCACCAAATGCTGGATTATAGCGTCCTGATGTAAATGCAATATTATCTTTTGTAAAAGTAGAGCCTGACAAGGTATTGTCCATTACTCCCCAATAGTGTGAACCACCTCTGTCACCACCATAAATGGTAACCCCGGTTGAACCGGCTGTATAATATACTGAACCAGTTGCACGTACACGAAGTTTATTGTCAAGTAATTTACCATCCCAACCTAATTTTGCTAAGAAAGCCGGTCTTCTTGAACCATCAGTTATTGTATCTTTAACTCCATTTACATCGAGTCCTGTACCAATTGTATAAGCTGATTGATCACCTTTAATTTGACCGGTTGTCATACCAGCAACTCCAATAAAACCGTTATAATTTATATCGGCTTCTGCTCCAATTTCTGTAGCAAATTCGTCCATGATGTAATTTTCAATAAATGGATTAAACATTGCATTTCCGTTATCAGTGCGACGGAAGTGAGCATCACCGTAATTTACTTCCATATGTCCCATTTTAAGGGTGGTATATTTCATAATATTATCCAATAAATCCAACTTAATAAATGGTATTTTGTTCATTTGGATATATCCACCTTTCACCCATGTTTCCTGATGATGACGAGCTGAAAGATATAACTCCATTTTCACATCAATACCGTCTGCCAAAGCAACATTAATAGCCATATTTGCTGTAGCATTGTTAAATCCTGGTGCAATTGGAACTAGTAAATTTGCATCGTATTTGCCAATTCCTGCAGCATCGGTATTGGTCAAACTTGGAATTGTTGTCATTTTTACTATCGCTGAGTTACTGTGAGAAAGTGATTGGAATCCTAAGGTAAATGCGCCACCTACAGAAGCTTTTACACCATCGAATTTAGTTTCCGTTTTTGGAGTTTCAAAAACATTAATTCCATCTTTTCCACCATCGCGAAGTTGTGCAAACATTGTGCTGCATAACATTGTAGCAGCAGCAAAAAATAAAATCGATTTCTTCATTTTTCTTTTGTTTTTAATTAATAATCTGTTTTAGTTTTTATAAATTTAGTTTTAAATTGAATTGCCTTTTTAGCTCACCGGAGCGCCTTCAAAAGTTACCGAGAATTTTAGTTTCACATCATCACCTACACGCATAACACCCATCATGGCAGTTGGAGGTTTCATTTTGTAATCTGTCATTTTCACAGGGATCATGCCTTTAAATTCATACACTCCCGGTTTAATGATTTTTCCGGTTGCAGACAGTGAAATTTTTCTGGTTACACCTGCAATAGTCATATTGCCGGTAAGACTTACAATAATTTCACTTCCATCTACTTTCAGGGAATTTACTTCGGTAGATTTGAAACTGATTTTTGGATTTTTTTCAGCATCAAAAGCTTCATAAGTCTTAGTGTCCATTAGTTTTTCGTTGCTTTTAATTCCTTTTACCGGAATTTCAACTGAAAACGACTGTACTTTTTTATCGGTAATCACCAAATCACCGGTAGCTGTAGTTACTTTACTTTCAAAATTATGAACATTTGTTGTTCCTAAAATTGACATACTGAAAGTCTTCTGATTCAATTTAAGACTTTGTGCATTGATAGGACTGAATGTTAATTGGCTAATTGCCAGTAACATAATCGAAAAAAATAAAACTTTTGTTTTCATGACTTTTTTAAAAAATATAATTGTTATATATACTATAGATTATGTAGTATTGTAAAATAAAAAAATATGTAATATAAATACTATACTATGAATATTATGTATGCTATCTCATTAGTAGCATTGATAATCAAAAAAAATAATCAGACTGCCTGGCCCTGTGGATTCGTTAAAACATCCATACACTCATAATGAGTGTCAGTTAGCACATCAGCAAGCGTTTTTCTTGACAGAATTTTTCTAAACTCAATATTAAATTCCATCCAATAGTTCTGTGCTTTACAGTTATGTGTGTTCCGATCACAGAGACTCATATTGTTAATGCATTCAACAACAATGATTTGTTCAAATGCAGTGTAAATATCAAGCATGGTGATATCCTTAGGGGCACGCGTAAGAATGTAGCCACTGCCACGTCCTTTTGAATTTGCAACAATTCCTTTAATCTTTAATGATGAAATAATACTGTCGAGGTATTTCAACGAAATATTTTGGTTTTTTGCAATATCTTTTTGCAACACACCATTGGGGTCAGTGTGGTTTGCAATTTCAATAATAGTGCGTAAACCGTAACGTATTTTAGAGTTGATTCTCATCGATTAAAGAAAAATTTCAGCAAATGTATCAGAAATTTTATGAATGCTATTGCTTTTGTAGCATTTCAGACTCTAATTTAGAACAAATATGAATAATAATGATAGTTTGAAATGTGAATATAAATCGTAATATGCAGTATAACAGGAAGATGAATTAAAGAAAAATAGCAGTATTAAAAATTATTAATTTAATTATATGTAGTTAATTCGCTGATAACTAGTGAATAAAGAATAATTTCTGTAATTAAGATAACTTCCATTATTTCAGCAGTTTGAAGAGGAATTCTGAGCAAATTATGCCAGAAAAGTTACAAATCGTAATTTATTGAGAGGCGTTTTGATATTATTAAAAGAAATTTAAATAAAAACCGGTTGGAGTTGAAACACCAACCGGCTAATTGACTAACCGATAAATTTAAAAAAAATTTAATGTGCTTCCAACCAGTTTGTTCCCACACCACAATCTGCAATTAATGGTACCTGAAGTTGAATTGCTTTTTCCATTTCCTCAACCACAACCTTTTTTACTACTTCAATTTCGGTAGTTGGAACGGTGAAGTTTAACTCATCGTGAACCTGCATAGTCATTTTGGTTTGCAGGTTTTCTTTCTCAAGCCTGTTTTGAATATGAACCATGGCAATCTTGATAATATCGGCAGCTGAACCCTGAATGGGTGCATTTATGGCATTACGTTCGGCATAACCACGCACGATGCTATTTTGAGAATTTATATCTGGCAAAAATCGTTTACGTCCAAAAATGGTTTCGACATAACCCATTTCTTTGGCCTTTTGAATAGCATTATCCATGTATTTCTTTACGTCCGGATAAGTGGTAAAATATCCTTCAATAAGTTCTTTGGCTTCAGTACGCGGAATATTCAATCGCTCAGCCAGTCCAAAAGTGGAAATGCCATAAATAATACCAAAGTTAGCGGTTTTGGCTTTGCGACGCATATCGGAAGTGACTTCGTCCAACGGTATTTTATAGATTTTGGCAGCTGTAGCTGTATGGATATCAAGTCCGCTGTTGAAAGCTTCGAGCATATTTTTATCGCCACTCAGGTGAGCCATGATACGTAGCTCGATTTGAGAATAGTCGGCACTTAAAAACAAACTACCGTCGTCGGGAATAAATGCTTTACGGATTTCCTTGCCCTGAGCATCGCGAATCGGGATGTTTTGCAGGTTTGGGTTGGTAGAGCTGAGTCGACCGGTAGCTGCTACAGTTTGATTGTATGAAGTATGAACTTTGCCGGTTACCGGACTTATCAGAAGAGGAAGCGCATCTATATAGGTACTAAGCAATTTTTTTAATCCACGGTAATCCAGGATTTTACCGATAATCGGGTGTTTTGAGCGAATTTTCTCCAACACATCTTCTGCGGTAGAATACTGTCCTGTTTTGGTTTTCTTCGCTTTGTCATCAAGTTTTAGTCGGTCGAATAGCACTTCTCCAACCTGAGCCGGCGAAGAAACATTGAACTCAAATCCGGCAATTCCGTGAATTTCTTTTTCCAGATTAAGCATATCCTGAGTAAGAATTTCCGAACTTTGGCGCAAAGCTTCGCTATCGATGCGCACTCCGGAACGTTCCATAATAGCCAGCACTTTGAGCAATGGCATTTCTATTTCGTAAAACAGATTTTCCAATGCATTTTCTTTAAGTTCTTTTTCCAGAATCTGTTTGAGGCGAAATGTTATATCAGCATCTTCAGCAGCATAATTGCACAACAAATCTAAATCCACAAAACGAATATCGATTTGATTTTTGCCTTTTGCACCAACCAGATCTTCGTAATGTATGGTACGGTATTTCAGATAAATCTCAGCCAGATAATCCATTCCGTGTCGCAACTCAGGCTGAACCAGGTAATGAGCAATCATTGTATCAAAGAATTTTCCTTTCAGTTGAATGCCGTATTGTGCCAGCATAAGCAAGTCAAACTTAATGTTTTGACCAATCTTTTCAATGTGTTCGCTTTCGAAAATGATTTTAAATTCATGTAAAACTTCAGTAGCCTCAGTCTTATCAGCCGGAAACGAAACGTAATAGGCTTCACCTTCCTTGAAACAAAACGACATCCCTACCAAATCGGATAAAAACATATCCAATCCGGTAGTTTCAGTATCGAAGCAAAATGACTTCTGCATAAAGAGTTTCGATACCAAATCAGCACGTTTCACTTTGGAGTCAACTAATATATAGTTATGTGGCGTATTTTGGATTGTTCGCAGGCCTGTGAAATTTTCGTCGATTTGCTGGATTGGCTGAACTACAGGTTTTGTGGTTTTTTGCACAGTTTCTTCCTCGGTTTCAGGTTCATCAAACAACGACATTTGCCCTGTTGGTGATTTTGGTTTGGCAAAAGTGATGGTTTGCAGCGGTTGGTCAGGAGGAAGCGACGTGAATGGATTTGTACCAATTTTAGAAGACATTGTTCGGAATTCCAATTCATCAAACAATGCTTTCAATTCGGGTTCATTGCGTGGTTCAAGTTCAAGACTTTTCTCGTCAAAATCCACCGGAACATCAATTTTAATCGTTGCCAGATACCTTGAGAAAATAATTTGCTCTTTATTCTCTTCGATTTTTGTTTTCAGAGCACCTTTCAATTCATCTGTTCGTTCAAGCAATGCATCAATACTACCAAATTCTTTCAGTAATTTAACTGCCGTTTTTTCTCCAACACCAGGGCATCCGGGAATATTATCGGACGAATCTCCCATCAAACCGAGCAGATCGATAACCTGTTCATGACTATCCAGTTCATATTTAGCTTTTACTTCATCAGGCCCCATCACTTCAAAACCACCGGTGTGTTTAGGGCGGTACATGAAAATATGGTCGGAAACCAATTGACCGTAATCTTTATCAGGTGTAAGCATAAATACCTCAAAACCGGCCAGTTCAGCTTTTTTAGCAATAGTTCCAATCACATCATCGGCCTCATAACCGGGAACTTCGAGTGCAGGGATATTATAGGCTTTTATCAGATTTTTAATAATAGGAACTGCTAAACGGATATCTTCGGGTGTTGCTTCGCGCTGGGCTTTATATTGCTCAAAAGCTTCGTGGCGGAAAGTTTTCCCTTTTGGATCGAAAGCCACTGCAATATGTGTTGGTTTTTCGCGTTTCAAAACATCTTCGAGTGTATTTACGAACCCAAAAATGGCGGAAGTATTTAATCCTTTAGAGTTTATACGTGGATTTCGGATAAAAGCATAGTAAGCACGATAGATGATGGCATAAGCATCAATCAGAAAGAGTTTCTTCATTTAAGCACAAAATGAACAGTTAATAATATTTAAGAAACAGACCTATTAGCAAAACACTCAGCAAATAAAATTGTTTTGTGTGTAAAAGTAATTAAAAAAATTACAGAAAAAAAACTTCAATTGGCGGATAAATAGTAAAATTGTTTACTTTTGTAGCGACCTAAAAATTACAACAGACAAGATGAGTCTTATAGAAAATATCAAAAAACCTATTCAGGAAGAGATGCAAATGTTTGGAAAAACTTTTGCAGAATCATTGTATACCGACAACCCTTTGTTACTTAGTGTCAACGACTATGTGCTTCAGAAAAGCGGGAAGCAACTCAGGCCCGTGTTGGCCATTTTGTCGGCTAAACTGTGCGGAAAAGTAAATCAGTCTACTATAGATGCAGCACTTTCATTAGAGCTTTTGCACACAGCAAGTTTGATTCATGACGATGTGGTGGACGATACGCTGGAACGCCGGGGCAAACCTTCAGTTAATGCCCGATGGTCCAATAAGATAGCCATTTTGTCCGGTGATTATATTTTATCAAAATCATTAGGTTGTGCTACGCGCACAGATAACCTTCCAATACTAAAAGCAATAGCACAGATTGGAATGCAGCTTTCTGATGGAGAGTTACTGCAGTTAGTTAATGCGCAATTTTCAGAAAAAACAGAATCCAATTATTTCACTATTATACGCAAGAAAACAGCACTTCTTTTTGCTACCTGTTCGGAGGTTGGTGGATTGTCGGTTGGTGCTGATGAAGAAACACTTCAGCATTTACGGAACTTTGGTGAATATCTCGGAATTTGTTTCCAGATAAAAGATGATATTTTTGATTATCAGGCAGATATTCAGATTGGAAAACCCACCGGAAATGATATTCGTGATGGTAAAGTGACTTTACCATTGATATTTGCGGTTTTGAATCATTCAGGTCCGGAGAAAGAACAGGTTCTTAATTGGCTTTTGACTAAGGATTTTACTTCAGAAAATATTGAGAAAATTACTCAGTTTGCTATTCAAAATGGTGGTGTGGAATATGCTCTTAAACAAATGAATGTGTTTAAAAACAAAGCCATTGAAGAACTCAACGGCTTTGCTGACAGCGAAGTAAAAAAATCGCTAATTTTGTGTGCGGAATATGCTGCAAACAGAGAATATTGACCCCAAACCCCTAAAGGGGCTTTAAGAAATCAAAAGTACTTCACGTCTTTACCTTCAATTGAACTTAACAGGTTGTTTGCCAGGCGGCTTGCTCCGAAACGGAACAGGGTGTTGTTCATCCATTCACCCCCAAGAATCGATTTTACTAGCGTGTAATGTTTCACAGCATCATCTGTTGTCACAATTCCTCCGGCCGGTTTATAGCCAATTTTAATTCCGGTTTTTTCGTGCCATTCTTTAATTGCCTGACACATCACATAGGTAGCTTCTAATGTAGCTGCAACAGGGATTTTACCGGTCGAAGTTTTAATAAAATCAGTACCCGAGGCCATAGATAATACGGATGCTTTTTTGATATTTGTAGCTGAAACAAGTGCTCCGGATTCAATTATTACCTTTAGGTGAGCTTCACGGCAAGCAGCTTTAATTTCAGAAAGTTCTTCAAGAACTTCTTCATACTTACCTTCCAGAAATTTACCGATTGAAATCACCACATCAATTTCGGAAGCACCTTCCATGACTGCCATTGCTGTTTCAGCAACTTTAATTTCGATAAAGGTCTGTGAGGCTGGAAAACCCGCAGCTACGGAAGCAATTCCGATATTTTCTTTCAAATATTTTTTAACTACCGGTATCATTGATGGATATACACAAATGGCAGCCACATTATCAAAATGCGGAAAAGCTGCTTTAAATCCATTTACTTTTTCAACCATTGAAATAATTTCCGCATCAGTATCTGTACCATTCAGCGAGGTTAAGTCAATCAGATTCAGACATTTTTTATAAACATCTTTATTGTCGTTTTTGGCATATTCAGCAGCCAGAATTTTGTCAATGTCCTGTTTCACTGCTTCGTCGCTTAGGGTGCAGTTGTACAATTTAAAAAGGTCGTCAATTTTACTCATGATTATTCAATTTCCAATTATTCAATTCTCAATTCCCAATTAGTAGGGAAATTTAAGATGTTAGTTTATCGTTTTCCAGATGGCGTGTTTTATCACGATCTGTTTTCTTTTGCATATTTTTTTCAAAAGCTTCGGTTAAGTCAACTCCGGTTTGGTTGGCTAAACAGATCAGCACCCAAAGGACATCGGCCATTTCGTCGGCAAGATTTACTTCTTTGTCTGATTTTTTGAATGATTGCTCACCGTAAGTCCTCGAAATAATTCGTGCCAACTCACCCACTTCTTCAGTCAGGATGGCCAAATTGGTCAATTCGCTAAAGTACCTGACACCGTAGGTTTTAATCCACTCGTCAACTTGTTTCTGAGCATCCTGCAATGTCATTTTTAATCTTCGTTTAGGCGGGCAATAATAGTTTCATTACCGGTTGTAGAATCACCTACCTGTACAAATATTTCGGTATCAAGTGGGAAAAATAAATCGACACGTGAACCGAATTTTATAAATCCCAGATGTTCGTTGAGGTGACATTTTTTTCCGGGATGCGCATAAGTCACAATTCTTCGCGCCAGGGCACCGGCAATCTGACGTACCAAAATCTGAGTTTTTCCATCAGATTCCAACACTACAGTAGACCGTTCATTTTCATGACTAGATTTTGGCAGAAAAGCAGCCATATGACGTCCGCTATGATGAACAGATTTTATAACAGTACCTTTTATCGGATACCAGTTGGCATGGACATTGAATACCGACATGAAAATAGAAACCTGAATGCGGCGGTCGCCAAAATATTCCAGCTCGTCGGTCTGTTCAACTACAACAATAGTTCCATCGGCAGGTGCTACAACCAAACTATTATCATCAATATAAACTTTTCGAGGTGGATTGCGGAAAAAATAAGCAAAGAAGAACAGTAATAGAGCAGAAATTACAATGTTTATAACCGGTATCAGTCCGAATGGGAAATGAGTGTAAATATACAAATTCAGAAAAAGGAGAATTAATGCCAGTGAAGCAAGAATAAATCGGCCTTCTTTGTGGATTCTGACGTAGCGCATGCGTTATTCTATTGTTATTTGGTGTAAAAATATGAAACAAAAGTAAAGAAAAAGTATCACCGATGCAAGTGTGTGACATAAACTTTTCTAATCCGGCAGAATTGATTAATTTTGTAGCTTATTTCTCTAAAGTTTAAACTAACTGAAAACCCAATGGATTTATCTCTTCTTACCGCAATTTCTCCAGTAGATGGTCGTTACCGTTCCAAAACTCAGGCTTATTCTGCTTTTTTCTCAGAATACGCTTTGATTCGCTACCGGGTTTTGGTTGAAATTGAATATTTTATAGCACTTTGCGAAATTCCCCTGACGCAACTGGAACAGGTTCCTACTTCGGTTTATCCAAAACTGAGGGAGATTTATAAAAACTTCAATGAGGCAGATGCACAGAAGATTAAGGAAATAGAAGGAGTCACAAACCATGACGTGAAAGCGGTTGAGTATTTTATTAAAGAAAAATTTGATGAGCTTGGTTTGCAGGCGTTCAAAGAATTCATTCATTTTGGATTGACCTCGCAGGATATTAACAATACGGCAGTGCCACTATCGTTAAAAGATGCTTTGCAGAAAGTATATTATCCCGAAATGGATGAAATTATTAAAACACTTTCACGCATGGTAGAAGAGTGGCGCGATGTATCGATGTTGGCTAAAACACACGGTCAACCGGCATCGCCAACAAGGCTTGGTAAAGAAATGATGGTTTTTTTGAGTAGAATCTCGAAACAATTCGAAGTTTTACAACACATACCTAATTGTGGAAAATTTGGAGGTGCAACCGGTAATTTTAACGCACATACTGTAGCTTATCCTGCTATCGATTGGAAAGTTTTCAGTAATAAATTTTTATTTGAAAAATTAGGTTTAAGCCGCGAACAATGGACCACTCAAATATCGAATTATGATGCATTGGCTGCACAGTTTGATGCCATGAAACGCATAAATACTATTCTGATAGACTTTTGCCGCGATATATGGACCTATGTTTCGATGGAGTATTTCAAACAGCGGATTAAAGCCGGTGAGGTCGGTTCTTCGGCAATGCCGCACAAAGTGAACCCGATAGATTTCGAAAATGCCGAAGGGAATTTGGCTACTGCCAATGCCATGTTCGAGTTTCTGGCTGGTAAACTTCCGATATCCCGTTTACAGCGCGATCTGACAGATAGTACCGTGCTTCGTAATATTGGTGTGCCTTTTGCTCATACACTTATTGCAACTCAAAGTATACTTAAAGGACTTGGTAAGTTATTGCTTAACGAAACTGCAATTTACCGCGATTTGGATAATTCGTGGGCAGTGGTGGCTGAAGGAATTCAGACTATTTTACGTCGTGAAGGATATCCTGAACCATACGAAGCTTTGAAAGCACTCACTCGTACCAACGAAGGAATTACAGCAAAATCCATTCGCGACTTTATTGAAACACTGGATGTTAATCAGTCTGTAAAAGAAGAACTTAAACGCATTACACCACGCAATTATACAGGAGTTTAAATCAGCAGTAAGCGGTAAAAAGTAAGCAGTAAAAAAATCAAACACGAAACATAGAATCATGTTCAAATTTATAACGTTATTAAAGCGGTTTGCTCCGCCATACAAGAAATATGTTTTTCTGAGTTTGTTGTTCAATCTGCTTTCAACAATTTTTAGTCTTTTTTCGTTTGCAGCTGTAATTCCGGTTTTGCAGATTTTGTTCGGAATTGAAAAGGCGAGCAAAGTATATATTTCCTGGAACTCGAATCAAAGCTGGAAGGAAATAGGTACTGCTCTTAAAAATAATGTCTTCTTTTGGATTGATCATACTTTTCAATCAGTAGGTGCTAATAACGCGCTGTTACTTGTAGGATTATTTCTGATTCTGATGACCGGTCTGAAAGTGGGTATGGCTTATATGGGTTCTCACTTTATGATTCCAATCCGTACCGGAGTGCTTCGTGACTTGCGTAATCAGCTTTATCATAAAATCATAAACCTCCCCATAGGATTTTTTACTGAGGAACGTAAAGGTGATATAATTTCACGAATGACATCCGATGTAGGCGAGGTTGAAGCTTCTATCATGAGTTCGCTCGACATGATTTTCAAAAACCCGATAATGATTCTGATTTATCTGGGCGTGATGTTCAGCATGAGTTGGCAACTTACAGTTTTTGTGCTTTGTTTGCTGCCTTTCAGCGGTTGGTTGATTGGGAAAATTGGTAAATCACTGAAAAAAAGTTCGGCTCTCGGTCAGCAACTTAACGGAGAAATGCTCTCGCAGGTGGAAGAAACGCTCGGTGGTCTGCGTGTGGTAAAAGCTTTTAATGCCGAACATAAACAGGAAGCCCGTTTTTCAATTCTGAATGAAAAGATTCGCAAAACATTAAACAAACTGAATCGCCGCTATAACTTAGCTCATCCGGTAAGTGAATTTATTGGGACAGTGGTTATTGCTGTTTTGCTTTGGTTTGGCGGAGTGTTGATTCTTACAAACAGAAGTTCCATCGGAGCGCCGGAATTTGTTTATTTTATCATTATTTTCTACAGCATAATTGCTCCTGCAAAAGATCTTTCACGTGCATCATACAGCATTCAGCGTGGTTTGGCTTCGCTGGAACGTGTTGATAAAATTCTGATGACTGAAAACGTAATTAAAGAACCGAAACATCCACAGGAAATTAAAAACTTCGCTGACAAGATTGAATTTAAAAACCTGAGTTTTAAATACCAAACGGATTGGGTTTTGAAAGACATTAATCTTGTTGTTCCAAAAGGCCAAACTGTTGCATTGGTTGGTCAGTCTGGTTCTGGAAAATCGACGTTGGTGGATTTATTACCCCGTTATTACGACCCCTTGAAAGGTGAAGTAATGATTGATGGCGTCAATATCAAGAAATATACCCGTCATGACCTTCGGTCGCTGATGGGCAATGTGAATCAGGAAGCTATATTGTTCAACGATACTTTTTATAATAATATCGCTTTTGGGGTTGAAAGTGCCACCCTGGAACAGGTAGTTGAAGCAGCTAAAATTGCCAATGCGCATGATTTTATAATGGCTACTGAAAACGGTTATGAGACTAATATTGGCGATCGAGGCAGCAAACTTTCAGGCGGTCAACGTCAGCGAGTGAGCATTGCCCGTGCCATTCTGAAAAATCCACCGATATTAATTCTGGACGAAGCAACGTCAGCACTTGATACCGAATCCGAAAAAATGGTTCAGGAAGCACTCGAAAACCTGATGCGTAACCGTACAACTCTTGTGGTTGCTCACCGACTCTCCACTATCAAACGTGCCGATGAAATTTGCGTACTTCACGAAGGTCAGATTGTGGAAAGAGGCAAACATGATGATTTGATTGCGTTGGAAGGATATTACAAACGCTTGTGTGATATGCAGTCGTTCTAAAATGAAATATTTGGAATATTAAAAGAATAAGCCTGATCAAAACTGACCAGGCTCATTTTTTAGAATATCTATCTTAAAATTACATTTCCCACTGTTCGAGGCTTTCTATAAGCTCATCGAAGGTTTTGATTTTAGATTTAGCCTGAACTTCAGCAATTTGAGTTTCTACCTCAGCATCATAGGATTCCTCAGTCACATCGCGGATGACTCCCAGTGCTATTGGCATTTCGGGACCTTCCATCAAGGCCAGTTTCATGTGAAGTGTTGTATCTTCACAGGTGGCATCATGAACCAAAATATCATTTTCAGTAATACCATTTTCGCCGATGGTTACAATTTTCAGATTTAATCCATCAAGAACAAGTCCTTTATTATTGTCTTTCCCGAAAATCATTCGTTTACCATGTTCTAAAGCAATGGTTCTGTCAGCACGGAATTCTTTTTCGGCTAACCATCCATGAGCTCCATCATTGAAAATAACACAGTTAACCAAACATTCAACGATTGAAGTGCCTTTGTGTTTTGCTGCAGCCATTAAGGTCATTTGTGCTGTTTTCAAATCAACATCAAGTAATCTTCCAAAGAATGTTCCACGTGATCCCATTGTCAGCTCTGCAGGACGGAAAGGACGTTCAACCGTACCAAAAGGAGAGGATTTTGTCACAAATCCTTTTTTGGTAGTCGGTGAATACTGACCTTTTGTCAAACCATAAATCTGATTATTGAAAAGTAACACGTTTATATCAATATTTCGGCGGATACTGTGAATGAAATGATTTCCACCAATAGCCATACAATCACCATCACCGGTAATTTGCCAAACTGTAAGCTTGGGGTTAGCTACTTTTACACCGGTAGCAATAGCAGCACCACGACCGTGAATAGTGTGAAAACCGTAACTGCTGGTATAATAGGGCAAACGGGATGAACATCCAATACCTGATATAACTGCAGTGTTGTGAGGAGCGACACCTAAATCGGCCATTACTTTCTGGAGTGAACTAAGTACAGCATAGTCACCGCATCCGGGACACCAACGTACGTACTGATCGCTTTTAAAGTCTTTGGCTGTATATTGAATTTTTACTGATTCGGTAGTTTCCATATATTTGTAGTAAACCAAGATAATTATTATAATAAAGTCATTAAATGTTCTTCCAGTTCAGTGGCTGTAAAAGGTTGTCCCTGAACTTTGTTGTACTGTAGAAATTCAACTCCCGGAACTTTCGAGCGAAGGAATGTTGCAAATTGACCACTGTTGAGTTCGCAAACCACAACTTTTTTATAGCGTTGAATAAGTTCAACCGTATTTTTAGGTAGCGGATTGATATAATTGAAATTAGCCAATGCAACTTTTTTTCCCTTTTTATTCAGCAAACCGACAGCACTCATCAGGTGTCCGTGTGTTCCACCCCACCCAATTACCAATAATTCAGCATTTTTATTGCCTTCTATTTTTAGTTCGGGTATAACATTGCTGATATAATTTACTTTTGCCTCCCGTGTATCTACCATTTTCTGGTGATTTTCCGGATCTGTTGAAATCGAGCCGGTATAAAAATCTTTTTCCAAACCACCATTGCGATGAGCAAAGCCTTCAACACCAGGGATACTCCAATAACGTGCATTGGTTTTTTCGTCCCGACTGGTAACTTTGTAGTTTTCCATGTTGGGTTTTACAAAGTTCGGTTTTATTTCAGGTAATTCAGCCAATTTAGGCAATTTCCAAAGTGAAGTACCGTTCCCGATAAATGCATCTGTCAGAAGTATAACCGGAGTCATGTGTTCCAGAGCTATTTTACTAGCCATAAATGCATAATGGAAACAGTCATCGGGTGTGCTGGCCGCCATAACTACAGCAGGGCTTTCACCGTTGCGTCCGTAAAGTGCCTGAAGCAAATCGGTTTGTTCTGTTTTAGTAGGTAATCCGGTAGATGGACCTCCACGCATAACATCAATTACCACCAGTGGAAGTTCTGCCATAACAGCAAGTCCGATTGCTTCCGATTTTAAAGCCAAACCCGGCCCCGAAGTATTTGTTGCAGCAAGATTTCCGGCAAATGAAGCTCCAATCGCTGATGTAATACCGGCAATTTCGTCTTCGGCCTGAACAACCTTTACACCCATATCTTTACGATTGGCAAGTTCTTGCATTATGTCTGTAGCAGGAGTGATAGGATAACTTCCTAAAAACAATTCAAGACCGGCTTTTTTTGCAGCTGCAATCAATCCCCATGCAGTGGCTTTATTGCCATTTATGCTGGTATATTTTCCCTTTGGAGTTTCGTGAGATTTTTCAACAAAGTAGGTTGAAACTGTGAGATGAAGATTATTTCCAAAATTGTAACCATCTGTAAGAACCTTCACATTTGCTTCGAGAATTGTAGGCTTTTTGCTGAATTTAGTTTGTAGAAAATGTATGGCCTGTTCAATTGGTCGATTGAATAACCAACAAATTAAACCAAGGGCAAACATGTTTTTACTTCGTAAGACTGTTTTATTGTCGAAACCAAAACCTTCCAGACTGCTTTGTGTAAGTGTTGACAGTGGTGCTGGTATAAGTTGTATGGTATCAGAAATATTTAATTCTTCGAATGGATTTTCGGTTTTAAAACCGGCTTTTTCAAAACCGGACTTATCAAAAGTATCTGCATCAAAAATGATAACACCACCTTTTTTTATGAACTTAGCATTTACTTTCAAAGCAGCCGGATTCATAACCACTAACACATCGGGATCATCACCGGGTGTATAAACCTTGCTCGAACCTAAGTGTACCTGAAAACCTGAAACGCCACCTAATGTTCCTTGAGGTGCGCGAATTTCGGAAGGAAAATCGGGGAAAGTGGAAATTTCATTTCCTAAAATAGCCGAAAGATTGGAAAATAGCGTACCTGTCAACTGCATTCCGTCGCCTGAATCGCCGGAAAAACGAACTACCACATTTTCCAGTTCGGTTTTTGTAACCTTATCCATTTTATCTAAAAATATTGAATTTTGTAATGTTCAGATGGCAAAAATAAAAAATTTAATCGCAACCACAGAAGACATTAACCTAAAAATGCACAAAATACGAATTTGTGTGCATTTTTGTGATTTTTATGTATGTCTATACCATTTTTATTTATGCCTTTAATTATCAAATCAGAATTCTGCATTGTTCGGTGTGCGTGGGAAAGGAATTACATCGCGTATGTTCGACATTCCTGTAACAAACAGCAATAGGCGTTCAAAACCCAGTCCAAAACCGGCATGAGGTGCTGTTCCATATTTACGTGTTTCGAGATACCACCAGATATCTTTTGTTGGAACTCCCATTTCATCAGCACGTCTTTGAAGTTTTTCAAAATCCTCTTCACGTTGTGAACCACCGATAATTTCACCAATTTTTGGAAATAAAACGTCCATAGCACGAACAGTTTTTCCATCATCGTTCTGTTTCATGTAGAACGATTTGATTTCTTTCGGATAATCAGTCAGTATAACAGGTTTTTTGAAGTGTTGTTCAACCAGATAACGCTCATGTTCCGATTGAAGATCAGTTCCCCAACCTACAGGGAACTCAAATTTATGTCCTTTCGCCACAGCAGCTTCAAGAATTTCGATGCCTTCAGTATATGTGAGGCGTTTGAAATCGTTATTTACAACAAAATTCAATCGCTCGTACAATTCTTTATCGTACATATTATTAAGGAAATCCAGGTCATCTTTGCAATTGTCCAATGCCCATTTCACACAATACTGAATGAAATCCTGTGCCAGTTGCATATTTTCTTCAATTTCGTTAAAGGCAACTTCCGGTTCAATCATCCAGAATTCCGAAAGGTGACGCGGTGTATTTGAGTTTTCAGCACGGAAAGTTGGACCGAAAGTATATATTTTCCCCATCGACATGGCAGCAAGCTCCCCCTCAAGCTGACCTGAAACAGTCAGACTGGCCTGTTTGCCAAAAAAATCATTACTGTAATCAATGGAACCGTTTTCATCTTTCTTTAAATCGTACAAATTCAGAGTTGTAACCTGGAACATCTGTCCGGCACCTTCACAATCGGATGCAGTGATAATTGGTGTATGGAAATAGAAGAATCCACGTTCGTGGAAGAAGCGGTGAATTGCCATTGCCATGTGGTGTCGAATGCGAAATACAGCTCCGAAAGTGTTTGTGCGGGGACGCAGGTGAGCAATTTCACGGAGAAACTCCATGGTGTGTCCTTTTTTCTGAAGCGGATAGGATTCCGAATCAGCAACACCATAAATTTCAATTTGTTCTGCCTGAATTTCCACTGATTGACCTTGTCCGAGTGACTCCACAAGTTTACCTGTAACACTTATACAAGCTCCGGTAGTAATGGGTTTTAAATACTCATCACCGAATTTCTCATTGTCGGCAACAACCTGAATATTATGAATGGTTGAACCATCATTCAACGCGATAAAACTTACATTTTTATTTCCACGTCGAGTTCTTACCCAACCTTTTATGTTCACATCTGCACCAAAATCACTTCGTTTGAGTGCTTCTACAATTATTGTTCTTTCCATACCTTCTGATAAAAAATATTTTTTTCATTTTAAGACGACAAAAGTACAAAATTTCAACGAGAAATTTAGTATCTATTATAAACAAAAAGCACCTGTTTCAACGAAACAAGTGCTTTATTCACAAATCAATACCTCTTTTATTTTTTTTGCGGTTTGTTCATAGAACCCGTTATACTCATAGCACAACGGAAACCGATGTCATTAGTCGATTTATCCTGATCCAAATAACGACGTGCAGAAGGATTCAGCCAATATGCTCGGTCTTTCCACGAACCACCTTTATAAACGCGAGTTTTGTCGGTAATTCTAGGTCTCAAAATATCTGATGGATCATTTTTTAGATTATTTCTCAGGTTTGCAAAACCTGTTGAATCGTTAATAAGAAAATCAATTTGAGAAGAAGGGTCACCATCTTTGAAACTACGAACATCATCACCTTTTGTAACTTCACAAGCTATACGCCCAAGTGAATCAACTTTATATGACTTATTACCAAGCGAATCAATAGCTGCAACTACCGGAGTTAAATAGATATTTCCCCTGAATGAATTGTATTCAGCAATATCTGTGTATGATGTTGCACGGTAAACATCAAGCACCCACTCATTTACGTTACCAGCCATGTTATATAATCCAAAATCATTCGGAAAAAACGAATTAACAGGCGATGTAATGCCGGTCGAACCCATTATATCTCCACGTCCTTTGATGAAATTAGCCATCATACGTCCCTGGTTTTTACGGGAAGGATTTCGAAGCTGGTTACCATTCCAGGGATAAATTTTGCCTTCCGGAATCATTCCGTTATTATCAGGTATTAGAGCGTAAGCTGCATATTCCCATTCAGCTTCGGTAGGAAGTCTGAAGTTTGAAAAAAGAATTCCATCAGACATATCTACTTTACGTGGGTGGCCGTACAAATCTTTTTTCTGATTTTTCCCGCTTGTTGGCTGATAATTAGCCTGAATAAGGTACTTCTGAGTATTAAACACAAAACTGTTCGCGATTGTGTCAAGACTATTCATTTGATCTAACTTAGAATAATCAGGTGGGACTATTACTCCTGATTGTATTAATGCTAATTCATTTGCACGATCTGTACGCCACTGACAAAAGTCCATAGCTTGTTCCCATGTAATACCAACTACAGGATATTCATTGTAGGAAGGATGTGTGAAATAATTTTCGAGCTGAGGTTCATTGTAAGCCAAATCTTCTCTCCAAACTTTTACATTGGGTAATGCTTTCAGAACCAACTTTGGAGCAGTTTTTCCAAAAACCACCCTCATCCAGTTTACATATTCATTCCAGTCTTTATTTCTTATTTCCCATTCATCCATGTAAAATGAACTAACAGAAATCTTACGTGGAGAATTGTTACGCGGGGCATTGGTGATGTATTCGCCTTTCTCACCAATAGTGAAAGAACCTCCTTCGATTGCAAC
>CAIQOG010000009.1 GCA_903873355.1 uncultured Bacteroidales bacterium | reverse complement strand
TCGCAAAGACTGTCGTCATACGGCAAATCGTTTCCGGCAGGCGATGTAAGTAACATGCCAAGTCGCACGGCATCAGCTCCAAAATGCGCAATCAAATCCAGCGGATCGGGCGAGTTGCCCAGCGATTTCGACATTTTACGACCCAATTTATCACGAACAATACCGGTCAGATAAACATTTTTGAATGGCATTTCGCCTTTATATTCGTATCCGGCAATGATCATACGAGCCACCCAGAAAAACAGAATTTCAGGAGCAGTCACCAAATCATTGGTTGGATAGTAATAGTTGATTTCATCGTTTTCGGGATTGTTGATACCATCGAAAACCGAAATAGGCCATAACCATGACGAGAACCAGGTGTCAAGCACATCTTCATCCTGACGAAGGTCGTCGACAGATAATGGATAGTTGACAATTGATAGCGCTTTTTGGTACGCTTCTTCTTTTGATAATGCCACTACGAAACCACCGTGAGGCAGAAAATATGCCGGAATACGATGTCCCCACCAAAGTTGACGCGAAACACACCAGTCTTTCACGTTTTCCATCCAGTGACGATAGGTATTTTTAAATTTGGCCGGATAAAGCTGAATATCGTCGCTCATTACAGCTTCCAAAGCTGGTTTTGCCAATTGCTCCATTTTCAGGAACCATTGCATCGACAGTTTTGGTTCAATAACAGCGTCGGTTCGTTCCGAGAATCCAACTTTATTAGTATATGGTTCTGTTTTTTCAAGTAATCCGGCTGCTTCCAGGTCTTTTTCTATTTGTTTACGAACATCGAAACGATCCAGTCCTGCATATTGCGCACCATTTTCGTTCAATGTGCCATTGTCATTGAAAATATCGATTGAAGGCAAATTATATTTCTCGCCCAACATATAATCGTTAACATCGTGTGCCGGAGTGACTTTCAAACAACCAGTTCCGAATTCAACATCCACATAATCATCTTCAATTACCGGAATTACGTGGTTAATCAACGGCACAATTACCTTTTTACCTTTTAAATGTGCATTTTTCGGGTCATTCGGGTTGATACACATAGCTGTATCGCCCATAATGGTTTCCGGACGGGTAGTTGCAACAACAGCATACCCATCTTCGCCTTCAATTTTATAACGCAGGTAAAAAAGTTTGCCTTGTTGTTCTTTGAAAATAACTTCTTCGTCCGAAAGAGCTGTCAACGCTTTTGGATCCCAGTTTACCATGCGTACACCGCGGTAAATCAGACCTTTTTCGTACAAATCAGCGAAAACTTTCAATACACTTTCCGAACGTGGTTCGTCCATGGTGAAAGCCGTACGATCCCAGTCGCACGAAGCGCCCAGTTTTTTCAACTGTTCCAGAATAATTCCACCGTGTTTGTGTGTCCAGTCCCAGGCATGACCTAAGAATTCTTCACGGGTCAAATCGGTTTTTTTGATTCCTTCGGCAGCAAGCTTACCAACCACTTTTGCTTCAGTGGCAATGGAAGCGTGGTCGGTTCCCGGAACCCAGCAAGCATTTTTGCCCTGCATACGTGCTCTTCGAACCAGTACATCCTGAATTGTATTATTGAGCATGTGACCCATGTGAAGTACACCAGTAACATTTGGCGGTGGAATGACGACGGTGTACGGTTCGCGACCATCAGGTTTTGAACTGAAAAATCCGTTGTCTAACCAATACTGATACCATTTCGATTCGATGTCGGTGGGGTTGTACTTGCTTGCGAGTTCCATTTTATAATTTACGATTTTTGATTTTTGATTTACGATTGAATCTGAATAGTTGCAATCGTTTCTTATTCAATGAAATAAGAAATTCTATCCTTTAAATTTTCAAGATTGCAAAGATAGCAAAAAAAGAAGTCAGGGAAAAATAAACCCTGAAAAACAAAAGAGCTTGTCTCAAACTGAATTGAAACAAGCTCTTTTTATCGAGAAATATATACCTTATTGTACTAAAACTTTATGTGTTTGTCCGTTAATTCTGAGTAAATATACGCCTTTGTCAACGGATTGAATAAATTGATTTTCAGCTTTTGCGGAACGTATTAACTTCCCTGTTATGTTGAAAAGTTCAACCTGAGCAATTCCATTAAATTTAGCATTAATCATTCCTTCTAAACCTGAAATATTAATTTCATTTTTCTTTGATTCAATAATTGAAGTATTTAAAGGTACACTTGCACCCCAATTGTCGGCTGTTGAAGAATAATTAATAATAATCCAAACATCTCCACCTCTGGCATTGCTTAACGTGTTCAATAATACTGTTTTACTACGTCCACCATTGGTATTTGTCCATGTAGGGTCACCTGTTCCACCATTATTCCAGCCCACGTAGCATGATAATGTTGAAATATCTGAAGGTAATATAATGTTTGCTTCAAATTGATCGGGATTACCTGAATTTTGATTTAAAGCAGTAAATAACCAACCTGGCTGGCCATCAACACCATAAGCAAACTGGAATTTATCACGCGAAGCAGTTACTTTTACTCCGGCACTATAGGAATTTGAATTTACAGAATAGAAATAAAAATCATAATCAGTATTTCGAGTTATAGTAGTTATTGCAGAAGTTCCACTACCATTATATACAACACTGCCAACTCCTGCACCAATTGTATCATTCAATGCATATGCTTTACCGGTTGTGGGTGCTTTAGCAGTTGCTCCTTTAGCATATTTCACCACCATAACATTTAATGCACCGGCTTTTGTCCAGCCAAGTGTGGCATTTGTATCAGATAAACTGGCAGAACAAGCTGTTGGGTCCGCTACTGAAGAAGATGATACTGTAAAAGTTGCTTTGAAGTTAGCCCCGGAATTATTGTCGTAACCTGTTCCGGCCTGAAAATAAACTTCAAGAGTATGGATTCCGGTAGACAAACTGGATAGTGAAATTGCTCCTTCGCCATAATGTTTACTATTATTACCCACATCTCCGGTTTTAGGTAATGAAATTGCAGTAAATGTTCCTGTATCAATCCGATAATATAACGAAGCCGGTGTTACTGTTGATGGCCATGCTTGTAATTCACCACCTAAAGTAATACTACTTGTACTTCCAAAACTTCCAAGGCTTGCATCCTGAAATCTCCCTGCAGGTTGAACATAACTGTTACTGCCGGTATACCATACAGTATTAACTGTGATGTAAGACATTCCACACCAGGTTTGCCCCCATGAAGTTAAAACAACAAGACTAAAAACAACTAAAAATGTAATTTTTTTCATGATTAATAACTTTATTGATTGATTAATGATTAGTTTCAGCCTCAAAATTAAGTGATTATATTCTCTTTATCAACCTCAAATTATCCTTTTCTTTTTTAAAAACCATGCAAACGTTTGCGGGATTATAAATTTCAATTTGATTATTTCTCGACTTGATTTGTAATAGTTTAAATTAATTATTGAATAATTTGATGTAATTTTGCAAGTACTAACGAAAACTTTATGAAGAAAATAATAAACACCCCAAATGCTCCTGCTGCTATCGGGCCTTATAGTCAGGCGGTTGAAGCCAACGGAACACTTTATATTTCGGGTCAAATCCCTATTAATCCTGTTGTCGGAAAAATTGAGGCTACAGAAATAACAGCTCAGACCGAACAGGTTTTTGCAAACATAAAAGCAATCCTGGATGAAGCCGGTTATTGTTTCGCAGATGTTGTGAAGTCAACAGTTTTTATTGCTGATATAGCTGATTTTGCAGCTATGAATGAGGTGTATAAAAAATATTATCAAACAGAATGTCCAGCCCGATCGGCTTTTGCAGTTAAGTCTTTGCCACTTGGAGCTTTAGTGGAAATTGAAACAATAGCGGTGAAATAATTCATCAATGTGCTAATAATATGCCAATGTGCCAATTGAAAATAGAATTTTTCTTCAATTGGCACATTGGCATATTAAAATCTCATACCCCTGAGCAATTCGCCAATTTCCATTCGTTTTTTTCCGGCAGCCTGTACGGATTTAAGTTGAATAAAACCATCATTTAATGCAATTTTTGCCCATTTCTTGCCATCGGTAAGAATTGTTCCAACAGTGTGATTGTGTTTCTGAATTTCCTTTTCAGTTTCAAATATCTTCAGGATCAATTTCTCTTTTTGGTTCGGGAATTCAAGTTCAGTCCAGGCTGTCGGGTAGGGCGAAAGGCCGCGAACGAAATTATAAACTTCGTCTACACTTCTGGAAAAATCAATCTGACAGGTTTCTTTGAAAATTTTCGGAGCAGATTTTAGAACTGTTTCAACCTGAATAAATTGCGATTGATCAATAGCATCGGTTTTTCCTTCAATCAATAAATCTATAGTCTTTTTTACCAGTTCTGCACCCAACACCATAAGCCGGTCGTGTACGGTTTCTGCATTGTCAGATTCTGAAATATTTATCTTTTCCTGAAGAATTACTTTACCGGTATCAATTTCGTGAGTCAGGAAAAAGGTAGTTGCACCGGTTTCTTTTTCTCCGTTGATTATTGCCCAGTTGATTGGAGCTGCACCACGATATTGTGGTAATAATGAGGCATGTAAATTGAATGTTCCAAATTTGGGCATATTCCATACTACTTCAGGCAACATACGGAAAGCAACCACAATTTGTAAATCGGCATTCAAAGCTCTTAACTCTTCCAGAAAAGAATCATCTTTGAGTTTTTCCGGTTGCAAAAGTCGTAAATTGTGATCTAATGCATATTGTTTTACTGCAGAATACTGAACTTTATATCCACGTCCGGCCGGTTTGTCGGGCATAGTTATCACACCAACAACATCGTACTTATTTTCAACCAGAATTTTCAGACTCTCCACCGCAAATTCGGGTGTACCCATAAAAACTATTCTCATTCTTATTTTTTTACTACTGACTACCAACTACTGACTAATTTCTCTTATCTACACCCCACATCAACTTGTTTTTCAATGTGTCAAAAAACGTATAATTCAACTGTTTAATGGTTTTGATGGTATAATCAGCTTTCGTAATTCGGAGTTTGGTTTGTTGGTCAAGGACTTTAGAGCGTCCATCTATTGCTACAAGATAACATTGACTGCGACTGTGAACCTCCAGTTCGATTGTCCATGAATCGGGAATTATCAACGGACGTACATTCAAACTGTGCGATGCAATTGGAGAAACTATAAAGCTCTGGTTTTGAGGCATTACCAGTGGGCCACCAACGCTCATGGAATATGCAGTTGAACCGGTAGGAGTTGACAAAATCAAACCATCGGCATGATAGGTATGAACCATTTGCCCGTTTACACTGGCAGTAATGCTCATCATGGACGAACTATCCTGTTTTAGAATTGAAACTTCGTTAAGTGCATACGGATGTTCAAAAGTAGTTCCGTCAAAAGCTTCAACCAGCAATAACGATCGTTCCTCAATGATGAATTTTGATGCCAGAATTGAATTTAGTGCCGGAACAATTTCATCGCTTGGTACATCAGCCAAAAAGCCAAGTCGCCCGGTATTTATTCCTAAAATTGGAATTCCTTTCCGACCAATTCGGGCAGCTGTGCTTAAAAAAGTTCCATCACCGCCAATACTCAAGGCCATATCTGCCTGAAAATCATCGCCTTGTATTATTTCAAGATGTTCAGTACAACAATTTCCGTCTTGTTGAATAAAATCATTTAACTCTTTATCCAACAAAATGGTTGTGTTCTTGTCTTTAAAAAATTCGAACAAAAGCTTAATATGCGACAGCAAAACACTGCGGTACATATTTCCGAAAATGGCTACTCTCATAACGTTAGAGTTTTTTCAACCGTTAATCCTAATCGATTTGATTCAAAAATAATAAACTTCAATTAGATATAAAGTTTAAAAATGATTCAAAGTTAATCGATTGCTTACCGGCTTATGTTTTTTTTACCTATTTTTGCAACTGAAAATTCTGCCTTACAAAGGAACTAAATGTCTGTGAAACCTGCAAACATGTTGAAATAAGTTTTCCAAAATTCAGATTAACAGATTAAAACCGGTACAAAATGACTAAATTAAGTGTAAATATAAATAAAATTGCCACGTTGCGTAACGCTCGTGGAGGAAATATCCCAAATGTAGTTCAGGTTGCTCTTGATTGTGAACGATTCGGAGCGCAGGGCATAACGGTTCATCCACGACCCGATGAACGTCATATCCGCTTTCAGGATGTTTGGGATTTAAAACCTGTACTTAAAACCGAATTTAATATTGAAGGATATCCATCGCCTGATTTTATCAAACTTGTAAAATCCGTGAAACCTCATCAGGTTACTCTGGTCCCCGACCCACCCGATGCAATTACGTCTAATTCCGGATGGGATACAGTTAATAATATCGAGTTTTTGAAAGAAGTAGTTGCTGATTTTCAAAGTGTTGGTATACGTGTATCAATTTTTGTCGATACAAATCTGCAAAACATAGAATTTGCTGCCAAATCAGGTACCGACAGAATTGAACTTTACACCGAACCTTATGCAACAGACTTTCCCAAAGGAAAAGAGAAAGCTATAGCACCTTTTGTTGAAGCAGCCAAACTGGCTAAAAAATCAGGTTTAGGAATTAATGCCGGTCATGATTTGAGTCTCGAAAATCTTGCTTATCTCCACACAATGATTCCATGGATTGATGAGGTTTCCATAGGTCATGCACTGATTGCCGATGCATTGTATTTTGGACTGGAAGACACAATAAAACAATACAAAAAACAGTTAGAGTAGTGTAACTCAAAAAAACGGTACGGATTTTGATTTAATCTTTCGATGTAACTAAAATCAGTGTTTCCCCATCTCAAAAACTAGCATTTCAGCGTGAATAAATCGAAATTATATGGACTAATTGGCTCTACACTATCTAGTTCATTGTTATTACTTTGTCTGTGGTTTCTTGTATTATCAGTTCCTAAAACCGCTGAAGATGAGGGTTTTCAGGTGAGCTTTGGCGATAGTTACGATGCAGGCGGAGTGGGTGACGGTGTTCCGTCAATGAAACCAGCTCAGGCTGCTAATGAAGAACCGGTTAAAAAAGTAACTGAAACTCCAACTAAAACGTCAGTTACAAAAGTTTTTACACAGACTGAGAATTCAGTTTCTATAACAGAAAAAAAAGAAAAGGATAAGATTAAAAAAGAACAACAAGAGCTAATAAATCAGCAAAACGAAAAAAATAAACGCTTAGCCGAACAGAAGCAAAAAGAGCTGGATGCAAGAATCAAGGCTGATAATCTGATTGGCGGTACTTTTGGCGGAAATAATGTTGCTGGTAATGGAAAATCTGGTGGTGATGGTACAGGCAAAGGATATGGCTCTGGTTCAGGCAACGGAATTCAGGGGAATACTGCCGGTAAAGGAAATTCAGGAGTTGGAGCAATACTTAATCTTGGTACACGGAATTATATGGGAAATCCGCCCAAACCGAATTATCCCAAAGATGTTGAAGGAAAAATCACTGTTATTATCAGGGTTGATGAAAATGGTGTTGTAACAAGTCAGTCGATTGGCTCGCCTACAACAATTTCTGATGCTGAAATGCGCAGAGGTGCTGTTTCTGCAGCCAGTAAAACCCGTTTTACGCAGGGTAAAGGTATTGAAACCGGCTCAATTACATATAATTACAAATTACAATAAGAATATGAGAATATTTGTTTTTCTTGCCGAGGGGTTCGAAGAAATTGAAGCGATTGTTCCAATCGATATTTTCAGACGTGCAGGAATAGAAACGTTAACAGTTTCGATTTCGGACGAGAAAGTGGTGCGTGGTGCTCATAATATCTCCGTTTTGGCTGATAAATTGTTTGATGAGACTGACTTTTCGGAAATGGATTTACTATTTCTGCCAGGTGGTATGCCCGGAACCAGTAATCTGGATGCTCACAAAGGATTAAAGAAACTTATTCAGAATCAGTTTGATAACAACAAGAATATTGCTGCAATCTGTGCTGCTCCATCTATTCTTGGGAAGATGAATCTTTTGAATGAAAAAGAAGCCATTTGTTATCCCGGATTTGAAGATAAACTTTACGGGGCTAAGTTGTCGAATGATAAAGTTGTAAAATCCGGAAATATAACCACTGCCAAAGGTGCAGGCGTGGCATTACAATTTGCTTTGAAATTGGTAGAAGCACTTAAAGGCAGGGAAGCAGCTGATAAAATTGCAGAGGCAAT
>CAIQOG010000008.1 GCA_903873355.1 uncultured Bacteroidales bacterium | reverse complement strand
TGACGAACGGTTTCGCACAATGATTCCTTTGTCAACCAGATACTTATACGTTGCATTGGCATCTTTAACCTTTACCAACACAAAATTCGAATCGGTAGGATAAATATGCAGAACGATAGAAAGACTTTTCAACGACTCAATCAGTTTTGTACGTTCCTGAAGCAGAATTTCCACCCAGTCTTTCACCTGTGTTGACGACTGAATGGTTTTAAGTGCCTGTTGTTGAGTAAGGATATTGATATTATATGGATATTTAATTTTATTCAGCACAGCAATGATTTCGGTCGAAGCAAAAGCCATTCCGAGTCGGATGGCAGCACTTCCCCAGGCTTTAGAAAATGTCTGAAGGATAATCAGGTTTGGGTATTGAGCTAATTTCACCGAGAAACTGCCTGCTGCCGAAAAGTCGATATAAGCCTCGTCCAACACTACTATTCCTTCGAATTGTTCCAGTAGTTTGATAATCTCATTGCTGTTCAGACTGTTTCCGGTTGGGTTGTTGGGTGAGCAAAGCCAGATAACTTTGGTGTAAAGATTGGTGGCAGCCAGTAATTTATCAGCTGTAAAGTCAAAGTTTTCATCCAACAGTACTTTGCGGTATTCCACGTCGTTTATATTCGCACAAACCTTATACATGCCATAGGTTGGCTCAATGGCGACCACATTGTCCAGTCGTGGTTCACAAAATGCACGAAATACCAAATCAATAGGTTCGTCGCTGCCGTTTCCCAAAAAAATATTCTCTGCAGGAACATTTTTAATCGTTGAAATTTGCTCTTTTACTTTCCATTGCAGCGGGTCAGGATAACGATTATAAGGTGCGTTATATGGATTTTCGTTCGCATCCAGATACACCGATGCTTCTCCCTTAAATTCATCGCGTGCCGACGAATAGGGTTGAAGGGAACGGATATTTTCGCGTAAAAGTTTATCTAAATTCATCTTTCATATATTTAACTGTGAACTGCTACTATCAACTGCCAACTATCATCATCGTCTTTTGCAATTGTCGAACGGTTCTTCCTCTTCTTCCAGGTTCAATCGAATTTTTACCGCGTTGCTGTGTGCCTGTAATTCTTCAGTTTCGGCCATAAAAGTAATGGCATTACTCAGATTTGTAAGTCCCTCTTTGGTTATTTGCTGGAAGGTGATTTTTCGTACAAAACTGTCCAAATTTACACCGTTGTAAGCTTTGGCATATCCGTTGGTTGGCAAGGTGTGATTTGTACCTGAGGCATAATCGCCGGCACTTTCGGGACTGTAATTTCCAAGAAAAACCGATCCTGCATTCACAATATTGGCAGCTACACCGTTGTGGTAACGGGTTGAAATAATCAAATGTTCAGGGGCGTATTCGTTAGTCATTTCCACGGCTTCTTCCAGTGTTTTTACCAGAATGATTTTGCTGTTTGCTAATGCTTTTTTTGCAATTTCTTTACGTGGAAGTTGTTCCAATTGAATATCTATTTGCTCTAGAACGGGCTCTATGATTTTTTCAGAAACGGTGATTAAAATTGCCTGACTATCAGCACCATGTTCGGCTTGCGAAAGTAAATCAGCCGCCACAAATTCAGGAATAGCAGTTTCATCGGCAATGACTTCCACTTCTGAAGGACCTGCAGGCATATCAATGGCAACATCGCGCAGCGAAACCAATTGTTTGGCAGCGGTAACGTACTGATTGCCCGGTCCGAAAATTTTATAAACTTTTGGAACGGTTTCAGTACCGTAAGCCATTGCAGCAATAGCCTGAGAACCACCAACTTTAAAAATGCGGTGAACTCCTGCAACTTTGGCAGCATACAAAATAGCCGGATGAATTTTACCTTCTTTATCGGGTGGTGTACAGAGTACAATTTCTTTACAATCGGCAATTTCAGCCGGTACAGCCAGCATTAAAACCGTTGAAAATAGTGGTGCTGTTCCACCCGGAACGTATAAACCCACTTTTTCAATAGCCACAGCTTTTTGCCAGCAATATACTCCCGGAGAAGTTTGAATTTCATTGTCTTTGTGTTGTTGCTCGGAGTGAAATTTCCAGATATTACGCCGTGCCATTTCAATAGCCTGTTTCAGATTAATCGAAATCTGTTTTTCGGCTTCCTCAATTTCTTGTTTGGTTACTTCGAAACTGTCTATTTTGACTTTGTCAAACCGCAACGTTATTTCGTTCAACGCTTTATCACCGCGTTTACGCACATCGTCCAGTATTTCCTGGACAGTGTCAAATAAAGTGCTGGTGTCAAAAACCGGACGTTTCAGAATCTGTTGCCATTCTTCCCGAAGAGGATATTTAATAAGTTGCATAATGCTTTAATTTGAGTGTTAGAACAAAATTCAGTCAGTTATAATTTCGTGCCAGTTATCATGTAGTTCTTTCATACCACCAAAAACAAGTGTTGCACCGCTATGACTTAATACTTTTGGATCAAGCGGACCTGTATTAACTCCGAATGTCATCAAACCGGCAGCTGTAGCTGATTGAACACCAAGTGGTGCATTTTCAATCACAACCACTTCCCATGGTTTCAGTTTTGATTTTCCAAGTGCAATCAGATATGGTTCGGGATGGGGTTTACCGTGTTTTACATCAAAGGCGGTAACCATTTTTTCTTTATGGAAAATTCCCGGAAAATTTGTTTCCAATCCCTGTAGAAGTGTTGCTTGTCCTGAACCGGTGACTAAGTATATTTCAATGTTTTGATTCTTTATTTTTTGCAGGAGTTCATTTGCATAAGGCATGGTTTCAGTTTTTCCTGAAGCTTCAAAATACTTTGATTTCAGACTGTAAATAGCCTGTTTTTCCTCTTCTGTTGAGGTACGACCATGAATTTTGACAAAGACGCCATCAATAGTTGAAGCACCTGTACGACCTTCGTTCATATACCCATCATAATCAGTAAAGGGTAATCCTGATTCATTCATCGCTCTGGTCCAGGCTGAAGCATGACTTTTCATGGAATCATACAACACGCCGTCCATATCAAAAAACACTGCTTTTGGCTCGAACGAAGGATATTCTTTTTCGGAAATAAATTTTTCTATTTGATTTGAGAACATGAATTTCAATTTTTTTGCAAAGATACTGATTTTGTCAGTTAGAATTTATAATGTTTACCGACAATCCACTTAATTTTTATCGAAATTTGCTTGATTTCAAGTTCATCGACCAATCTAAACTTGATTTTTGATTATTTTTCGAAATAATACTTTTCGTTTTTCGATAAAATAAATAAATTTGCAGTTCGAAAATCGGGATGTGGCGCAGTTGGTAGCGCGCTACGTTCGGGACGTAGAGGTCGCAGGTTCGAGTCTTGTCATCCCGACTTAAAAGCAATAAAACAGGGATATTTACGGTTATTTATTTTGAAATTGAATGTTTCGCCTGTTAAAAGAATCTTTCTGTTGATATTTTAAATTTGACTGAATTATATTTTGTAATTTTGTATCAATATTTATTAGAGTCTATTGTTTTTCTGTTTCCACATTTTGTGAATTCAACTACTCAACTGATTAAATACCAATTATTATGAAAAC
>CAIQOG010000007.1 GCA_903873355.1 uncultured Bacteroidales bacterium | reverse complement strand
AGAGAAAACATATTTGCCCGAATGCATATTTTTTTTCGAGCAAATGTAAGTCAATTCAAATCAAAAAATCAAAGAACGGATCTATATTTCTGTATTTCAATACAATACAGATGTATGTTAAAAGTTAACGCAACGCTACTAGCAATGAATTATGAATTAAAGTATCTGTCCAGAAGATTTTTTGCTGCAATAAATGAACTCAATTCGTCTGATAATACCTTATTTTCACTTTCAATCAACAACTTCTGAATTTCGGGATTTTGGTAAAAATGAGATTTTAATTGATCATTTATAGTTTCGTACATCCAGTATTTTGCCTGTGATATTCGTTTATTATCAAAAAATTGATTTGATTTAACAAAATCGATATACCTTTCAACCATACTCCAAACTTCAGGAATTCCATTTAATTCTATTGAAGAACAAGTAATTGCTTCGGGAGTCCACCCTGATTCCGGCGCAGGAAACAGGTGTAATGCATTCTGGTACTGGGTTTTTGCAACCTTTGCTTTATCAATATTTGAACCATCGCATTTATTGATGGCAATACCATCGGCCATTTCCATAATGCCACGTTTTATTCCCTGCAGTTCATCACCGGCACCGGCCAGTTGAATCAGCAAAAAGAAATCGACCATAGAATGCACCGAAGTTTCAGATTGCCCCACTCCTACTGTTTCAACAAAAACGGTATCAAACCCTGCGGCTTCACACAGGATAATACTTTCGCGGGTTTTTCGAGCCACGCCACCAAGTGAACCTGCTGAGGGTGAAGGTCGAATAAATGCATTTTTAGCAACCGAAAGCTCTTCCATGCGGGTTTTATCACCCAGAATACTGCCTTTGGATCGTTCGCTGCTCGGGTCGATGGCAAGAACTGCCAGCTTATTTCCTGAACGAATTAAATGCATTCCCAACGCTTCGATAAATGTGCTTTTCCCTGCTCCAGGAACTCCTGTAATTCCTAACCGAATAGATTTTCCGGCATGAGGAAGGCATTTTTCAATCACTTCCTGTGCAATAATCTGATGTTCCGGCAACGAACTTTCAACTAAGGTAACAGCCTGACTGAGCATGGAAATATCACCTCTCAAAATACCTTCAACAAATTCAGCAGCACTGTACTGTCGGCGTTTTGGTACTGACTTCCGGTAAGGATTGACTGTTGGAGCATTGTCAACACCTTCGTTTACTGCCAGTCCTTTGTATTCAGGACTATTTTCGGGATGATGTTTTGGATTATGATGCATATCGGTTATAGCAAAAGAGCCAAGAAAATTCCGGGCTCTTTAAAATTTAAATCAGTTTATTTTACTTTCCAGCTTACAATCAGAATTACGAAACTATTTTCCGGATCATTCGTTTGAATCGTGAACGTTCGTTTATAATCACCGGGCACAAGTCCTTTTGTATCTAAACTCAGAATAATCTCAGAATTTCTGCCACTTTGTATTGAGTAAGATCTGGCTTTAATTGAAAGTTCTTTATTATTGTTGATAATTCTGCGAATTTCAAGACTGTTGATACCATTGTTTTTTATTTTGTAAAACCCTGTTCTTCTGCCGGTAACACCTAATGTTCCTAAATTTATTGTTCTTTCAGGAATGTCAAGAATGGGTGATTTCCGTTTCTGATCAAGTGTGTATTTGCTGAAATCTTCAATTACATTACTTACAATCGACAGTCTGAATTCTTCCGATACTTTTCTGACGCCATTTACAACTACGAAAACATCATCCGAAACCGGTCCCCATTGAGTGCATTTTTTGGAATCAAATGAAAAAGTAATTTTTCCTTCCTGATTTGGCGCAAGTGTTTCAGGTGAAACAGTAGCTGTGAGGTATGCAGGCAACCCTTCTATCACCGGTTTAATCTGAACTTTACCTGTATTCTGAATATTGACAACCCGATCCTGAACTTTACCTTTATCCACATTATTCATCTGAATTACTTTAGTTTTCAGTCCCAATCCAGCCATATTAACCGGATATGCACTATTATCTGCAGAAGGTTTTGGTATAACTTCACCACGAATGGTTAACAGAAATTGTTCCTCTACCGCATTACTGTAAACTGTGATTGTTTTGGTAAAATTACCCGGACGTCCTTGCGGATTATATGTTACTGTAATAGTTCCTTTTTTTCCGGGTTCAATAGGTTCTTTAGTCCAGGAAGGCGTTGTACAGCCACATTGAGCCTGAGCACGGTTGATAACTAAAGGTGCATTACCCTTATTTACAAAATCGAAAACATGCGTAATTTTTCCGTCTTCTTCATTTACCTTTCCAAAATCATAGGATTTTTCTTCAAATGTAATAACCGGTTTTTGAGACATGGCTGCCAAAGCGCAAACAAGGCAAACCACGAGGATACTATACTTTTTCATATCTGATTGAGTTGATTTATAAATTCTTTTTTGTTTGAGATATGCAAAAGTATAAAAAATGTCGTTGATTAATCCCTAAATAAAAATTATTCTGCATAAATTTAATTAAAATATAGTTTGTTTTGGTTTATGGCTGATATACTAATTTTGTCTATTTTTGTAACACTAAAAATCAGATTTCAATGAAAGCTAAAATTCAGGAACTAACGGCTCAGTACTTCCCTTATGTGCAGCAATGCTATCATCATTTGCACGCTCATCCCGAACTTTCGTTCGAAGAATTTGAAACCAGCCAGTTCATTCAGGATGAACTGACTAAAATGAAAATACCTTTTCGTGCCGGAATTGCCGGAACAGGGATTCTCGGGCGGATTGAAGGTCGTAATCCTGCAAAAAAAATTATCGCTCTCCGTGCCGACATGGATGCACTACCTGTTTGTGAGTCGGTTGACATTCCATGGAAATCATTGACTGAAAATGTGATGCATGCTTGTGGTCACGATTCACATGTTGCTTGTTTACTGGGTGTGGCAGCTATTCTGAATGAAATTAAATCCGACTTTGAAGGAACAGTTTTGCTTATTTTCCAACCCGGCGAGGAAAAAGCCCCCGGAGGAGCAAGACTTATGCTTGAGGATGGAGTTTTTGATGATATTGAACCTGAGCTCATTTTAGCACAACATGTTTCTGTGGATTATCCAACCGGAACAATGGGATTTTTACCCGGAATGATTATGGCTTCAGCCGACGAAATTCATGTGAAAATCCACGGAAAAGGTGGTCATGGAGCTTTGCCGCATCTTTGCAACGACACAGTTTTAGCTGCTGCTCAGACGCTGGTTTCATTACAGCAGGTTCGAAGCAGACTTTGTCATCCGCTAACACCTATGGTACTCACTTTTGGAAAATTCGTAGCTGCCGGAGCACAAAATATCATTCCACACGAAGTTCTGCTTTCAGGAACGCTTCGAACTGTAGACGAAAAATGGCGGAATGAAGCTAAAGTGCACATTCGACGAATCATTAATGAAACCTGTGCTGCTTATGGTTGCACTGCTGAGATTGACATGCCCGATGGTTATCCGTGTGTTATAAATCACGATGAAGTAACAGCCAGGGCAACTGAATTTGCAACAGAATGGGTTGGTAAAGAAAATATCGTGAAACTCGAAATGCGTATGACCGGTGAAGATTTTGCTTTCTTCACTCAAAAATATCCGAGTATGTTTTATCGGTACGGAGCAAAAGGCAAGACAAATGCCGATACGGGCGGACTTCACAGTGCCAATTTTCGCATCGATGAAGAAGCTTTTAAAACCGGAATTGGTGGGATGACCTGGCTGGCGTGGAGGTTTCTAACCACCCCCAACCCCTAAAGGGGAGTAAGAGATGTTAGTGTAAATTTGTAATTAAAATTTGTAATGACGAAAGTAATTTTGTTCCCCTTTAGGGGTTAGGGGTTCTTAATTCCTTTTCCACCTCAAAATGATATACATTCTCGTATAGAGTTTCTTTTATCAACTCAAAATGTGTATCGGCAAAGTGTCGGCTATTGCTCATTAACTGCATAGGTATGAGAAAACCTTCACCTTCATAGGGTGGTTGGGCATAATTGTGCGAAAGCACTGAAAAACCGAGTTTCTCATAAAACCGTATCCTGCCTATTGAAGTGGTATTTGTTGGCATTTCCACTTCAAAAACAATAGGGAGTTTGGTTTGTGTTTTAAAAATGTCCATCGCTTCTGTACCTATATTTTGTCCCCGCATATTGT
>CAIQOG010000006.1 GCA_903873355.1 uncultured Bacteroidales bacterium | reverse complement strand
TAGTAAATTCAGTCGGACATTTACCCAGATAGGCATCCAAAATACCATCAAAACCGGCTTTCCATGCGGTAGAAAGCTTTTTGTTCGGGTTAGACACAATAACTTTTACGTACGCTTCGGTCAGGGCATCCATTTCGCCGTGTTTGTGTTTTTCTTCGCCGTAATTGAGTCCGGTCATTTCTTTATCCGGTACAACTCCATAGTTTTTAAGCGCGTAAACCACGTCATAGAACGAACCGCCGGCTGCAAAATTAATTGTTCCGTTCATGCGAACATATTTATCGGCTTTATCGGAATAGGTATGATGAACCACATACATTTCAGACAAGTCAACCTCGGGTTTACCCATACGGAGCAATTCCGATTCGAAAAATCCAAGCGTGGAGAAACACCAGCAAGTTCCGGAACTGGCCTGATTTTTTACCGGAGTAATTTTATTTTGTTTTACAATAGTGAATTTGAAAGAATCAACTTTGGCAGTATCTTTTTCTGCTTTTTCAGCAAATATGCTTCCGGTTATTACCAAAAGCGAGATGAATAGAATTAGTTTTTTCATATTTTCTTATGGGTTTTCGCGATTTATAATCGCGGTTATTGAATATATGCGGTTTTAAACCGCAAGACCCGTTTTATTTTGTTGGTATATTCTCCAGTGTAGCAAGCAGGTAATCCCAGAATTTCTGTACGGTGGCGATGTTTACTTTTTCGTCAGGTGAATGTGGATAACGAATGGTAGGACCAAATTAAATCATATCCATTTTAGGATAATGAGTTCCCAGAATTCCACATTCCAAACCGGCATGAATAATCATAACTTTTGGTGTTTTGCCAAATTTGTCTTCGTAAACTTTGCTCATAACTTTCAGTATGGGCGATTCCAGGTTTGGTTTCCAACCCGGATAACCTCCAACTAAATCCACCTTAGCACCGGCAAGTGAGAATACGCTTACCACCATCGAAGCCAGTTCCTCCTTGCGGCTTTCCACCGAACTGCGAATCAGACAACGAACAATAATTGAACTTCCATCTGATTTGATGATGGCCAGATTATTAGAAGTTTCCACAACAGTTGGCAATTCGGGAATAAAACGAGAAACACCGTTTGGACAAGCGGTTACGCCATTAATTAAATCATCCTGAACTTCTTCGGGTATCAAACCGGTTGGTAAATTAACCTGTTCAACGGAAAATGAAATTTTATCTTCAACGCCTTGATATTCGGTGATGAACAGTTCTTCACATTCCTGAACGAAATCAATCATATCGTCAACACCATCAGCCGGAATAGTAATCACCGCAAATGCTTCACGCGGAATAGCATTGCGCAAACTGCCGCCATCGATAAATGCCAGGCGAGCTTCCAAATCGGCAACGGCTTCTTTCAAAAAGCGGAACATCAACTTGTTGGCATTGGCGCGTTGTAAGTGAATATCCACACCCGAGTGGCCGCCTTTTAGTCCGGTAAGCGATACCTTCAATGCCACATCGCCTTCAGGAATACCTGTTTCTTTGTAGCGAAACATAATGTCTGCGTCAATTCCACCTGCACAGCCAACATACAACTCGCCTTCATCTTCGGAATCCATATTTATCAAAATATCGCCTTTCAGAAAATTGGGTTGAAGTCCAAACGCACCAAACATTCCGGTTTCTTCATCTGCCGTGATAAACATCTCGATGGCAGGATGTGGAACTCCTGACGATTGTAGAATTGACATGGCAGCAGCCAACCCGATTCCGTTATCAGCACCTAAAGTCGTGTCACGAGCGGTTACCCAATCACCGTCAATATAGGCATCAATCGGGTCGGTTTGAAAATTGTGATTCACATTGCTGTTTTTTTGTGGTACCATATCCATATGAGCCTGAAGAATAACTCCTTTGAGGTTCTCCATGCCCGGAGTTGCAGGTTTGCGCACCAAAACATTGCCTATTTCATCTCGGAGGGTTTCCAGTCCGAGCGATTTACCGAAGTTTTCCAGAAAAGCACCGATTTCTTCCTTTTTGTGAGACGGACGTGGAACTTGAGTCAGTGAGTAAAAATTTTGCCAGAGAGCTTTAGGCTCCAATTGACGAATATCAGTCGTATTCATACTTTATTATTGATTTATTTGAATAATTATTCGAATTTTATTTCCTGCAAATATCCGTATTTTTTTTGAAATAACGGTTTGAAATGCTTATTATTTTAAGAAAATGCTAAATAAGATTTTTGTCAGATTATGACTATTAGGGTTTATTCTAAGAATTGCTTTCTTTTTGTAATTTATCACAGTAAAACCATTATGAATTATAAATTTATTTCCAAATATTTGACATTTCGTAACCCGAAAATAATTAATGAAATATTTCTCTAATTAGTCCCGTTTTTCCATAGACAAACGGAATTTATTTGGTAATTTTGCGGTCGAAATGAAAAATTTATGATTCACTCACCTAATTTTCTCAAATAAAATGACATTACAGGAAACGTATAAGTTTGTAAGTGCTGAAGAGGCTGCAAGTTATGTAAATGATGGAGACATTATCGGTTTTAGTGGTTTTACGCCTGCCGGATGCCCGAAAGAAGTGCCAACAGCTATTGCCAAACGTGCAGAAGCTTTTCACGCCGAAGGAAAAGAATTTAAAATTGGAATGTATACCGGAGCTTCTACCGGCGACTCACTGGATGGTGCTTTAGCCCGTGCCAACGCCATATTATTCCGCACTCCGTATCAGTCCAACAAGGATTTACGCTCAGCATTGAATACAGAACGCGCACCTTATTTTGATATGCATTTATCGTCAATTGCACCACACTTGCGATTCGGGTTTATGCCAAAACCAAAATTTGCTATTCTCGAAGTTTGTGATTTTACTGTTGATGGAGAATTGATATTGACAACCGGGGTTGGAATTTCGCCAACGATTGCGGGATTGGCTGATCATATCATTTTAGAATGGAATCTCAATCATCCAAAAGAATTACGAGGTTTTCACGATATTTTTGAACCGGCTGATCCACCTCATCGTTTACCAATGACTTTGCTGACACCTTCTGACAGAATGGGTGTTCCGTATGTAAAAGTTGATCCAAAGAAGATATTGTGTGTTGTGGAAACGCATCGTGATGATGAAGTTGCTGGTTTTACACCTACCGACGAAGTTACTGATAAAATTGGTCAGAATGTGGCCAGCTTCCTGGCAAACGAGATTAAATCAGGTCGTATTCCAAAAGAGTTTCTACCAATTCAGTCGGGTGTTGGAAATATTGCCAATGCAGTAATGGCTTCGTTGGGGACAAACCCTGAAATTCCTACTTTCGAAATGTACACTGAAGTAATTCAGGATTCGGTCATTGAATTGTTACGCAACGGCAAAATTCGTTTTGCAAGTGGTTGTTCGCTGACTATCACAACTCCTGTACTGAAAGCGATATATGAAGATCTGGAATTCTTCCGCGATAAAATTGTTCTTCGTCCGCAGGAAATGTCTAATAGCCCGGAGTTGGCTCGCCGATTAGGTTTGATAACCATCAATACTGCTCTTGAAGCTGATATTTTCGGAAATGTAAACAGTACTCACGTGTTGGGTTCGAAAATGATGAACGGAATTGGTGGATCTGCCGACTTTACCCGTAGTGCTTACATTTCGATTTTCACAACTCCTTCAACAGCTAAAAAAGGTGATATCAGCGCTATTGTGCCAATGGTTACGCACGTTGACCAAAACGAGCACTCGGTGAATATCATTATTACCGAACACGGAGTAGCCGATCTGCGTGGAAAATCACCAATTCAACGTGCAGAGGAAATTATCGAAAACTGTGTTGCACCTGAATACAAACAAATGTTGACCGACTATTTAGCGTTGTCAGGCCCTTGTCATACACCAACTAACCTTCATGCCTGCTTTGGGATGCATAGTGAGTTTATTAAAACCGGCTCAATGCTTACCACAAACTGGGATAATTACAAATAGGATATATAAAAACACTTTTTTTATCCGCTTTATCTATTCGATTAAGCGGATTTTTTTATCTGAATTGCTGAATGAATATCTATTTAATATGCTTTTTTAAAGGTTTGTTGATATTACCAGTCATAATAATTTGTACATTTGCAGGCTAAAAAATCCAAAAATATTTCTGATATGTTCCAAAAATGTAGAATACAACTGTTTTTTATGTTGTTATTCTTTACAACACTTGCCGATTCACAGATTCCAACCGGTTATTACAATAATGCCAATGGTAAAGCTAGTGCAGAACTGAAGACTGCCCTATACCATATAATAAATCCTCATACACAACTGGAGTATTACTCGTCGAGTACTTACTTTCAGCAAACAGACTGGTATCCGAATGCATTAGATTATCCGAATGGTTATTTTTGGGATATGTATTCAACCTATCAACGTTCGAGTTGGAACGGATTGAACAGAGAACATTCATTACCCAAAAGTTGGTTTGGCATTACTTCTGCAACTGTAAATACCAGTCCGATGGGAACTGATTTACATAATTTGTATCCATCTGATTATGATGCCAATATGGCTAAATCTAATTTTCCACTCGGCGAGGTGACTGGAACAATGGCGTTTAATAACTTTGTAAAAGTAGGAGTTTCGAACACTTATTCGCCCACTTGCTCGGTATTTGAACCTAATGATGAGTACAAAGGCGATTTTGCCCGTGATTATATGTATATGGTTACGTGCTACGAAAATTTTTCGGGATGGACAAGCCTCGGAGGGATAATGATACAGGGAGGAACATATCCGGTTTTCAAAGATAGAGCTATTGCTTTGCTGTTAAAATGGCACCGACAAGACCCTGTAAGTTTAAAGGAAATAAACAGGAATAATGCAGTGTACAAACTTCAGGGAAATCGTAATCCGTTTGTAGATTACCCTGAATTTGCAGAATACATTTGGGGGAAATACGTGGGCAAAGCATGGAAAACCATTTCATTTACAACTTATCCAAGTCCGGCTCATACATTCCTGAAAGTTATGGTAAAAAATCCTACTACGACCACTTATAACATTTATAATCTAAGTGGTATTTTAGTACAGAATGGTAAATTGTCGGCCGACACAACCTTGTCTGTCGATCAACTTCAAAACGGGCTGTATGTGCTGACTGTATACACCGAATCTACCCGCATAACTGATAAATTTGTAGTTCGGCATTGAGGAATATGTAAAATAAACAAATAAAAAAACCTGCTGTAAATCAATTATTTACAGCAGGTTTTTGTTGTCTCACAAGGATTCGAACCTTGACAGGCAGATCCAGAAACTGCAGTGCTACCATTACACCATGAGACAGAATTTTACCTTTGGGACGTCAAAATTACATAAATTTTTGAATCTGACAAAGTATTTATTGAAAAAACGGTTGAAACTCATTCCTGAATTTCAACCGTAGTGGTTTTTTGTTGTCTCACCAGGACTCGAACCTGGTCAGGCAGAACCAAAAACTGCAGTGCTACCATTACACCATGAGACAATCGTTGGGCTTTATTTCTAAAGCGGTGCAAAGATACGCTTTTTTTCTTTTTCCCAAAACTGTTTTGGAAAATTATTCCAAAAACAACCAATCTTACTTATTCGGCTATCAATAGGAAGTAATTCTTTTTGCCTTTCTGTACCAACAGATATTTACCATTCAATAGTTTATCCTCACCAAGCACTTCGTCCTGATTTTCGAGCTTTTCTTTATTTATACTTACACCACCCGATTGTACAAGTTTACGCATTTCGCCTTTCGATGGGAAAACAGCTGCTGTTTCGGTTAGTAAATCAATAGTTTTCACACCTGCAGATAATATTGATTTTGAAAAATGGAACTGCGGAACGCCATCGAAAACGGCCAGTAATGTTTCTTCATCAAGTTTTTTCAGTGCTTCAGAAGTGGAATTGCCAAATAAAATATTCGATGCTTCTACAGCAGCCTGATAATCTTCTTCTGAGTGAACCATCACGGTTACTTCCTGAGCCAATCGTTTTTGGAGAATTCGTATGTGTGGTGCCTGAACATGTTCTGCTACCAGATTTTCAATTTCATTTTTGTCGATAGCGGTAAAAATCTTGATATATTTTTCGGCATCGGCATCACTCACGTTGAGCCAGAACTGGAAGAATTTATAGGGTGAAGTGTA
>CAIQOG010000005.1 GCA_903873355.1 uncultured Bacteroidales bacterium | reverse complement strand
CAGAAATAGCATTGCAGCAATGGTACCATACTGCCAATGCTGCCAAATGGAAATGTTTTGCAGACATAAAAAAAGACTTTAACAGTGTTGACAGTATAGGAAACCAACGATATGTATTTAATATAAAAGGAAATAATTACAGACTGGTAGTAGTTATTCAATTTGTACACCAATACATTTATATCCGGTTTGTAGGCACACATGCTCAATATGATAAAATAGATTGTAACACAATATAATATACACACAATGGAAACAAAAATAACAGTAGCTGTTTACGAAACAGCTCTTGCCCGAATAGAAGAACTCTTACCTTTTGTAACCGAAAACACACCAAGCACTGATCATCGGGCTGTTGAATTAAAGATTATGTCGGATATAGTGATTGAATATGAAAAAATACATTTCCCAATCGGTATACCAACACTTGCCGATGTTATGCGAATGAGATTAGAAGAAGAAGAAATGACACAACGTACATTTGCCAGTAAAATAGGTGTTTCTCCTTCTCGTGTTAGCGAATACCTAACTGGTAAAAGCGAACCAACGCTTAAAATTGCACGCTCTATAAGCCAATTGCTTAATATCGAACCATCGATAGTACTTGGTGTATAGCAAAATTCTTAAAAATCCCAACCAAAAGTTTCACCTAAATTTGAACTTCACCCCAAAAGTTAGACAAAAAACTTTTGGGGTGTTCTTTTTATTTACCAAAAGTACCAAAACGTGTAAAACGCCTGAAATAGGCAGAGTTGAATGATATATTTTGTAGTGTGATTGCTCCTATCTGTGCAGATTGGGGCTTTCTTTTTCATTTATATTCCAAATTTGTTGTATAAATTTTAATTGATCTAAATCTATACAATTTACACACTTTCCTCTTCCAAAAACTTACTTGGAGTTGTATTGTAGTAACTTTTGAAAGCGGTGCTGAAATAATCCGAATTACGGAATCCGGTAAGGTATGCTATTTCACTTATCTGATATTTTTTTTCTTTAAGCAGAACTGCTGCCTTTTTCATTTTAATTTCCTTTATAAAGTCCTTTGGATTATCTGCCGTCAGAGCTTTTAGTTTTTTATAGAATACTGATCTGCTCATAGCCATTTCAAGAGCTATAGTATCAATGGAAAAGTCCTCGTTTATTAGATTTTCTTCAACGAATATTATTACCCGTTCTAAAAATTGCTTATCAAGTGGATTAATAGTTCCAAATTCATCTTCAATAGCTGACTTGTCGATAAATTTCTTTTTAAAGAGAATCCGATTATTAATAATAGACTTTATCTTCATTTCAAGAATTGCCATGTCAAAAGGCTTTGTAATATAATCATCTGCTCCTACGCTCAATCCTTTCACAATATCAGCTCTGTCGGAGAGCGAAGAAAGTAAAAGTATAGGGATGTGGCAGGTTTCGATATTTCTTTTCAGGATGGAGCAAAGTTCAAATCCATCAATTCCCGGCATCATAATATCGGAAAGAATAAAGTCAGGTGCTATTTTTTTTGCTAATTCAAGTGCCTTGTTGCCATCCGGAGCCTCTTCAACTCTATATTCTCTTCGTAGTTGTTTTGATAAATAATCTCGAATTTCATTATTATCTTCTACCAAAAGAATCTTAATTTTCTTAAGAGATATAGACTCTTCGATGTCTTCCTCTTCAATTATATTATTTGAAAAATCATTTTTTTGTATTAATTCAGTGGGTTTAAAAGCATCTTTCGAACAAGGTATTTCGAGTGTAAATGTTGTTCCCAGTCGTTCAATACTTTTAAAGGAAATTTTCCCTTTCTGCATAAATACCAGTTTCTTTGTAAGCATTAACCCAATGCCACTTCCTGTTTCATTTGAATTAATTGCATTTTCGGCTCTGAAAAAACGTTCGAAAAGATTCTTCTGATTTTTTAGCGGAATTCCAATACCATCGTCAGCAATTTCTATAAATAGTAATGACTCATTTGTGCTAACCCGAGCCTGAATCTTTCCAGCAGTGGCGGTATATTTTATGGCATTAGAGAGCAAATTTTCCAAACAAAGTGTGAGTTTTTTGCGGTCTATCCATACATTAAATTCATCGGGTGGCAGAATAATATCTAATTCGATATTTTTTTCTTTAGCTAACTGACTAAAATTGCCAATTGCATTGGTCATGAATTCGTTTAGAGCAGTTTCTTCTACGTTCAGTTGCATGGCATCACTCTCAACACGCTGGAAATCGAGTAATTGAGTTATCAGATTAAAAAGTTTATCCAGATTTCGCTGAGCCAGAGATAGAGCTGAACGCCCATTATCAGTCAGATTTTCATGCTCAATTTCATTTAATGGAGCTTTTACGAGTGTTATTGGGGTACGTACATCATGAGCCATATTCACAAAAAACCGAATTCGTTCTTCAGAATGTTTTACTTCAATTCTATTCTTCCAGTATTTGATTACAAAATATGCCATAGCTGATATCAGAATAAAATAGATAAATAATGCAAATGATGATGCCCAAAATGGAGGATTTATTGTAAGTTCAATATATCTGGTTACCGACTCGCGTTGATTTTCAATATTGGTGGCTTTAATAATAAACTTATAGTCACCTGACGGAACATTGGTATATACAGCTTTATGTTCTTTTGTTGATGCAGACCACTCTTTATCAAAGCCTTCCAGTTTCCAACTGTAAAGGGTTTTTGAATGAAGTGAACTTAGTACGTTTATGAATTCAAAAGAGAATGAACGTTGGGAATTATTTAATGTCAAATGCTCTGTTTTGTCTATTACCTTATTGAGTGGTGAGTTTTTAGAATTCACTGCAACTCGTTGGTAAAAAAGATTGAAGGCCGTGAATCTCAGACTAATAGGCGTACTACTATTTTTAATTTCTTTTGGATTTATCACTATCCCACCGTAAGGAGTACCCCAGATAATGTTACCATTTCTGCATTTTACATTCGACAAAAAATTAAAAAAATTATTTGGTAGTTCGTTAAATGCATAATTTTGTTCAAATTTATTGGAAGTCAGATTAAAGCTGTTTAATTCATTCTCAGAACTAATCCATAGCCGATTATATTCATCCCTTACAATGCCACCAATAAAATTAGAAGTTGGTTCCCCATTTACGGAAAAAACCTGAATGGATTTTCGTTTTACATCATACTTGTAGAGCCCACCACCATTACTCCCCAGCCATACATTATCAGGATTAATTGGATCGATGTAAATGTCATTTATATTGGGTATCAACGAGTG
>CAIQOG010000004.1 GCA_903873355.1 uncultured Bacteroidales bacterium | reverse complement strand
CCAAATGATGGATCAATAGCAGTTAATAATCAAGCAGCTCTAAATTTTGAGTCTTACCCACAGTTTATTGTCACGGTCTCTGCACAGGATAACGGTATTGGAAATTTAACGTCATTTGCCACTATCACAATTAATTTATCGGATGTTAACGAGCCACCTGTTATGAGTAATCAAACATTTACAATAACAGAGAACTCACCATCCGGCACTGAAATTGGCCAACTTATTGCCTCAGATCCAGACAACGGACAGATTATAAAGTTTTCAGTAGTTAGTGGAAATGATAATCAAGTATTTAATCTGAATGAATTGACCGGGATTTTATCAGTGTCAGATCCAGCTTTCCTGGTTTACTCACTGAATCCTTCCTTCACATTAACTGTAATTGTTCAGGACAACGGCTCAGATTCCCTTTCAACTTTGGCTGTTATTACGATTAACTTATTGCAGACTTCCTCATTACAAATCATTTATATTGACCCAACTAATGTAAATGATCCGGCAAAAGATGGTTCGATCGAACATCCTTACAATTCATGGGTAGATATAGCATTTAAAGATGGATACACCTATTTGCAAAAACGCGGAACTACGTATATATCAAATAAATGCATTTCAATTCCTGGAAATGCGAATATAACTATTGACGCTTACAGCAGTGGAAATATCCCTGTTATTTACAATACTTTACTAAATAAAAATGCAATTGAATTAATAAATACGACGAATTGCACTATTAGTAATATTGAAGTTTCTGCAAAAACGAGTAGTCTTGCCTGTATCAATGTAACTGGTGATTTGAGTTCAAACCTTACCATCGATAACTGCATTTTACATAAGGCTACCTATGGCATCAGACTGGTTTCCAGAATTAAAGGAATGATTATTTCCAATACTTCTATCTATAAAACCGGGCTGGATGGAATAAATGCCGACAATTTCGAAAGCATTGAAATAGGAAGTTGTACTATTTACTCTGTAAATCAGAATTGGTTTAAATCATCAAACGCAAAAGCTAGCTGTATGGACTTAAAATCAGATCTTGGATTTGCATATATCCACGATAATGTTCTGGATCATTCTGAAACAGGCAAAATGTCAGTTGTAAGGCTGTTTGGAACATCATTGGAAGGAATAATTGAACGCAATAAAATGACAGGTAAAAAGATTTCTGATAATCAATGTTTAAGTCTTACCAACAGTACCGGGGTATTCATTGTTCGCTACAATACAATAAGCGGCGGGAGAACCGGGATAATATGCAATTCAACTGAAAGCAAGATATATTACAATCAGTTTGACAAAAATACTGTTGCGATAAGAGTTCAGCAGTATAAAACCGTTAATATGATGAATAACACTTTCGTAGGAAATGAAACCTATTCTATTGAAAGCTTAAGCGGTTCAAAAGTCAATTCAAAGAATAATATCTATTTCCTAACTACTGCTGCAACAAAAGTATTTAAAACTAGTGGCACATTTGTTTCTGATTTCAATACTTTTAATGTTCAGAAAGCAGGGTTTCTGAATGGTTATAGCACATTAACTTCCTGGATTTCAGCAAGCGGGCAGGATACACATTCATTTGTAGGTGATCCATTGTTCGAAAATGCAGGAATAGGTGACTATAAAATTAAATCAACCTCACCCTGTATAAACAAAGGAACCGATATGAGTCTGGAAAAAGATTTCTTTGGAACATTTGTACCCCAGGCAGGTATTCCCGACATGGGCTTCTGTGAAGTTAATTCTCAAACTATTCAATCAGAAGAAACCAGCCCTAAGGATACAGACTTAAGCCAGATTGAAATCTCTGCATACCCGAATCCGACTAATGGAATTGTAAATATCAATATGTCAAACCTAGGTGATCAAACATCTGAAATCAGGATCCTCAGCATGAATGGCACTCAGGTGTATTCATCTATAACGACAGGTCAGGAACATGTAGTAATTAACCTTGAAAATGAAAAACCAGGTATGTATATTGTTGCCATAGCAATTAATGGACATATCTATTCCAGGAAAATTATTGTTCAGGACTAGCACTTTGCAAAAGCAAAAGAGGCTGCCAAAAATTGGCAGCCTCTTTTTTTTGATCACAAACAAAATTGATATTATTGAATCATTTCTCTTTACACGATTATTATTGAAAGATATGAATATTTCAAAAATTAAACATTCAATGATCCAAACAATAAACTGAACTATATTTAGATCTTAATTTTAATTGAGTTTCACATTATCGATAAATCACTATCTTTTTGCTTACAACCTTATGAGGGAATAAAAGAGTTACAACATAAACTCCATTTTTCAATGAATGGGCATTTAGTATTGTTTGTTCATTGTAATTCGTTTGTCCGCGCAACACCACCTCTCCTAACATATTAGCTACCAAAACTTTGGCAGCCAATGTCTGATTGGTAAAAATATTAATCTCTTCATTATTAAAGTAGATTTTAACATCTTCCATTATGGCAGATTCATCAACATTTAAAGTTGAAAAGTGCAACAAAAATCGATTTGGATCATCGCCTTCTGTTGAAGTAAACTTATAAACAGGACTCTCGTTAAGTTTTTGATCAGTATTCGTTTTCAGGTCTGTCAGGTAAATAGTTCGTCCTCCAATATTTTCTTTGAGCTCAATTTTATAATTTACAGCTTCATTTTTAACAAAACCAAAATGGATTATATTTTCGCCTGAAATAGATGGACCATAGGGATCATAGTGGGTAAGATATCTTCACAAGATGAGGAAGAAATGTTTGTGGATTATTGT
>CAIQOG010000003.1 GCA_903873355.1 uncultured Bacteroidales bacterium | reverse complement strand
GTATTTTTAGTGTCATTTTGTATGCTGATAAATGTCTATACCCTTATAAACTTTGTTGACCTTAATATACAACTTCGCCTATCAAAGTAGCAGATGAAGCACGGGTAACTTTCACACGGATAGTTTCACCAATACGACGACCTTCGCGCGGAAAAATAATTACTTTGTTTTGCGAACTGCGTCCGAACATTTGTTCTTTCGATCGTTTTGAAAACCCTTCTACCAGTACTTCAAAGATTTTACCAACATCTTTCTGGTTGCTTTCGTTGGCAATTAGTTGCTGTAAGTCAATAATTTCAGCTAACCGACGTAATTTTACTTCTTCAGGTACATTGTCCGGCATTCTCTTGGCGGCTACCGTTCCGGGGCGTTCTGAGTATTTGAACATAAATGCCATATCGAATTTTACTTCGCGCATCAGATTCATCGATTGTTGATGATCTTCTTCAGTCTCGTCATGGAAACCACAGAAGATATCAGTCCCGATGGCAACATCCGGCATAATTCGACGCATAGCTTCAACCCTGTTTAGAAACCATTCCCGGGTATATTTGCGGTTCATCAATGTAAGAATCTTGTTGCTGCCTGATTGAACCGGTAAATGAATATAACGGCAGATATTTGGATAACGTGCCATCATTTCAAGGGTTTCATCAGTCATGTCTTTTGGGTGTGGTGATGTGAAGCGGATTCGCATTTCGGGTGCAGCTTCAGCTACAATTTTCAGTAATTCAGGAAAATCAACCACGTTACCATCTTCGCCGACATATTTATAAGAATTGACAGTTTGTCCGAGTAAAGTAACTTCTTTATAATTTTTTGATTGTAAATCGCGAATTTCCTTTAAAATACTTTCAACGTCACGGCTGCGTTCACGACCACGGGTGTAAGGAACTATGCAATAAGTGCAAAACTTGTCACAACCACGCATTATGGATACAAAGCCCGAAATAGATGCTCCGATTCGGGTGGGCATTACGTCTTTATAAGTTTCGGTTTTGGAAAGTTCTACATTTATGGCTTTTTCGCCATTTTCCACGTCGTTAATCAGGTGTGGTATATCCAGGTATGCATCCGGTCCAACCACAATGTTCACGCCATGTTCGTCAATCAACTCATCTTTTACACGTTCGGCCATACAACCGATTACACCAATTACAAGTTTCTTTTTCTTGCGTTTCAACGACTGAAAATACTTTAATCGTTGTATGATTTTTTGTTCAGCATTATCCCGAACGGAGCATGTGTTGACAAATATAGCATCGGCATCAGCAATTTTGTCAGTTATAGCAAAACCATCCATTTCCATAATGGAGGCTACCACCTCGCTGTCGGCAACATTCATTTGACATCCATAAGTTTCGATAAAGAGTTTTTTGTCGTTCAAAGCGGATTTAGAGTCCGTTGGAGCGACAGGTTGTTCGTTTAAATTCATTCCATAATTGTTTTAAATTTATTCTACAAAGGTACATTATATCATCAAAATACGAAAGAAATAGAATGTTAGCATTTATTAACTATTATTTTGTGCTGCATGTAAATGTCAGAATATTAGCTTTTTATGATGGTTATTTGGGTGGAATTGAACATTTATTTTGATTTTATTTGAATATTTATGCTGTAAAATCTTGCAAGTATCAAAGATTATTCTCATTTTTGCAGAGTAAACAAACAGATAAATTTTTCATAGTTAAGGTTTAGGTTAAAATGTGCAATGGGTGGCTGTGAAGTTACCCATTGTTTTTTTACTAAATGTATAACAACTTCAATTTTTAGAAATAGTAAAATTGAAGAATTGAATTCAACAAACTGTTAAACACATATAAACGGGCTTGTAAATAAAAAAAAGCTTGTATATTTGCCAAACATAAAAATAAACAAACACTAATATAGAGTTCCGGCTTCTTTGTCGGAATTCTTTTTGTTTTATACTTTCGAAAATACTATTTAAAAGGATACAACTATGGCAGTAACTTATATGACCGCTGAAGGTTATAAAAAATTGGTAGAGGAGCTTAACGAACTTGAAAGTGTCCAACGACCTGCCATCTCAAAACTCATAGCAGAAGCACGGGATAAAGGAGATTTATCGGAAAATGCGGAATACGATGCCGCTAAAGAAGCCCAGGGAATGCTTGAAATGAAAATTTCAAATCTCAAAGACACTGTTGCGTCGGCGCGAATGATTGATGAGTCTAAGATTAACACCAATGAAGTTCAGATTCTGACCCGTGTGAAGATTAAAAATACAAAGACGAATCAGGTTATGACTTATATGATTGTGTCTGAAAGCGAAGCCAACTTAAAAGAAGCTAAACTTTCGGTAACAACTCCTATTGCTAAAGGTTTACTTGGGAAGAAAGTAGGCGAAAAAGCAACTGTATCTGTTCCTTCTGGGGTTATGGAATTTGAAGTAATCGAGATTAGTTTATAGTCAAATCATTATTAAACGATGACAATTTTCAGTCGAATTATAGCAGGCGAAATTCCGTGTTATAAAATTGCGGAAGATGAGCGATATTTTGCGTTTCTGGATATCAATCCAATGACCAAAGGTCACACATTAGTTATTCCAAAGATTGAAGAGGATTATTTGTTCAATCTGGATGACAAAACACTGGCCGATATGATAGTTTTTTCTAAGAAAATAGCTTTAGCTCTTGAGAAAAGTGTTGATTGTGTGCGGATTGGCGTTGCAGTTATTGGTTTGGAAGTGCCTCATGCTCACATTCATTTGATTCCAATTACCAAAGAATCTGATATGAATTTCAAGAATCCCAAACTGAAACTCAGTCCGGAGGAGATGAATAAAATAGCAGAGGAAATCAGAAGCAACATTAATTAATTAGTTTATTGCCTTTTCAAGTCTTTTGTGTATTAATCAGTTACAACGTTTTATTTTGTTTTCTTCAAAAAAAGAGCACATAAATTTTTGAGATGTCAAAAAAGGATGTATCTTTGCAGCGCTTTTGGAGAAAGGTATTACAATCCGAATACAAAATTCGGGCGTTTAGCTCAGCTGGTTCAGAGCATCTGCCTTACAAGCAGAGGGTCGGCGGTTCGAATCCGTCAACGCCCACTTTTTGATTACATTTTAATAAATATTTCGGGCGTTTAGCTCAGCTGGTTCAGAGCATCTGCCTTACAAGCAGAGGGTCGGCGGTTCGAATCCGTCAACGCCCACTAAAGCCAAGGTCATACATTAAGTTGTATGACCTTTTTCTTTGAAAACTATTGAATTACCAAGTGCTGTGTTGGCATGTAGATTAATTTCAGTACCTTTGCACCCTCAAAATATTTGCACCCACATTATGGTTTTGTGAAAAACCGAAATGAAAGACAAACCTGGAATGTAAATATCTAACTATTTAGATATAAATAAAATATGGGAAATATTGTAGCAATTGTAGGCCGACCAAATGTCGGAAAATCAACTCTTTTTAATCGCCTGACTAAAAGTCGCAGAGCGATAGTAGACGATGAGGCAGGAACAACCCGCGACCGCCAATATGGCAAAAGCGAATGGGAAGGTCGTGAATTTTCGGTGATTGATACCGGTGGTTGGGTTATAAACTCGACTGATGTTTTTGAAGGCGAAATTAAGCGACATGTTGTTTTGGCCATGGAAGAAGCTGACGTAATTCTATTTCTGGTCGATATTCAGAATGGTATAACCGATTATGACCTGGAAGTAGCACAAATTCTGCGTGCTCAGAAAAAGCCTGTTTTACTGGTTTCGAATAAAGCCGATACTTTTGACTGGCAATACAATCTTGCAGAGTTTTATAAACTCGGACTGGGTGAACCTCAAATGATTTCGGCCATAAACGGACTTGGTACCGGAGATTTCCTGGATAAATTGCTGACTTTCTTTAATCCTGACAGCAAAGAAGAAATTGAGGAAGATTTGCCTCGTTTTGCAGTGGTAGGACGTCCAAATGCCGGAAAATCTTCACTAATAAATGCATTAGTAGGTGAGGAGCGAACCATAGTTACCGAAATCGCCGGAACAACTCGTGATTCCATTTATATGCGATTTAATAAATTCGGTCACGATTTTTATCTGGTTGATACAGCCGGAATTCGCAAAAAAGCTAAGGTGAATGAGGATTTGGAGTATTACTCGGTAGTCCGTTCAATCCGTGCGATTGAAAATTGTGATGTTTGTATTTTGATGATTGACGCCACACGTGGTATTGAGAGTCAGGACTTGAATATTTTTTCACTTATTCAGAAAAACAAAAAAGGACTGGTGGTTTGTGTGAATAAATGGGATTTGATTGAAAGCAAAGAGACTGCTGATATCAAAACTTTTGAACGCTCGATTCGTGAACGGCTTGCTCCATTTGTTGATTTTCCTATTATATTTGGCTCGGCACTTACCAAACAGCGCATTCTGAAAGTGCTTGAAACTGCCGTTGAAGTCCATGAAAACAAGCAGCGTAAAATTGCAACGGCGAAGCTAAACGAATACATGCTGCCGCTTATAGAGAATTACCCACCGCCGGCTCTGAAAGGGAAGTTCATAAAGATTAAATATGTAACTCAACTTCCTGACACACAGGTGCCAACATTCCTGTTTTTTGCCAACTTACCACAATATGTAAAGGAACCCTATAAGCGGTTTCTCGAAAATAAGATTCGGGCAAAATATGAATTTAACGGAACGCCAATTCAGATATTTGTACGTCAAAAATAAAAAAAATGCAGCTATGTTTTAGCTGCATTTTTTTTTGTGTCTATATATCGGGATTTAAAAACCGCTGTAAATAAGCTTCAGAGTCGTTGGTGATGTAGTTGATTTGCCGCTCGATAATGTTACAGCATTCATTAAGTATTGTTGTTTTATGCCTGTGATTGAGACTGAACCATTCGAATTGGTTGCGGTTTCGACAGCCACCGGAATCATTCGTAAATTTATTGGTGAAACAGTTGGTCCTGCATTCTTTAATTCATTGGCAATCAGTGCTGCTATGTCAAAAGAATAGTAGCGTTCGTAAATACCTGTTGTTCCTACCTGGGCGATTGTATATCTTCCTAAAACAGAATTTGTGGCAGTTGGTAATTCACCGTTTGCAAATATATTATTGATCAGAGTTTTATCGTCTTTTATTAATAAAACGTATTGAACAACAGGATGTAATGTGGTGTCCTGAGCAATTTCTGTAATATTTACTTTCAGAATGGCACTATTCAGGTAAGGAGTTTTGTTTTTGTCATTCACATTAAATTTTAGTCGATCTTTGATGCGGTCAAGTGGCAGATTTACCAAAGTCTGAAGATTAGCTGGCGACGATAGATACGTTACTGTATCTTTTGGAGCAACCACAGTATTTCTGTCAGGATGCTGGATGCAATTTACCTGACGAACTTCCTTATTGGCCGGGAAAACACGCATGTCATTTCTGTAAATTATAGAGTCTTTTCCGTGTGTATCTTTAACAATGCCTTGATAATGATAATATAAAAACATGTTTAATTGGGTTCGGCCAATATTCAGCATGGTGGCAGAACCAAAATTTGCAGTCAGATATATCCCATTGAAATAATTCGTGAATGTAGAATTGTAATAGGAATCATTCTTGATTTTTTTTACGAATGCAGAGGCTGTATCTAATTTAAAACTTATTGATTTTGACGTACTTGAATTTTTTCCGGCAGTAATAATTTGTTCGCCAATTTTAACTCTGGTTTTTGGGTCGCAATAAATTGAAGGATCAATATTTGATGGATATATTTCAGTATAAATTAATGGTTTTGTCATTTCATAAATAGAGATGTCCAATGGAGAAGTAGTACTTCCAAAACAACTGTAATAGTTCAGCATTATTTTAGCAGAATCCACCTTTGAACTTACCGGAAATTTAAAACCTTCAGGATAGTTCAGTTGAGCTAAAATTTCTCCTTTAACCGTACCAAATTTAGAATCATAGAATGTGCCAAGCAAAAATGAATCCGGTTGTGAAATTATTGAATCTACGAAAACGGTTTTTGAGTTAATGTGAAATGTATCGCCTTTTACAATTATTGAATCAGCGTATGATAATGTTCCTTTACCCATGTCAGGTATTGTGTCGGTACAAGAGGATATGAACATCGACAACAGGAAAATCAGAATTACAGGATATAATTTCATACGAATGTTTGAGAAATTTAATGTTTTTAATGAGCCTGGATTAATCAAATAACGTCATAAAAATCAACATAATCATCGGCATAATCTTCCTTCTCAACAAAAGGTAAAAATTTCATGCCTTTAGTCTCAATGTATTTCAATAACTCTTCATTTACCACCGGACTCGACTGTATTACAGCATCCGAATAATCAATTGCAAGTTTTGTAAGTGCAACAAAATCAATTACTTTGTCTTTTACCTGAACTACATGTCTTTTTTCAATTCCTTCGAGAAGTAGACGTTCTGCAAAAAGGCTGCGAAATGGTCTTTTAAACTCATCAGCAAAAAGAGAATATACCACTTTGGAGTGTTTGAAGAATGGATCATCGTTATACGCCTTTTTTATGTATAAAGGTGCTAATGCAGTCATCCAACCCTGACAGTGAATAACATCTGGTGTCCAGCGAAGTTTCTTTACCGTTTCCATAACGCCCCGCACAAAGAAAATGGTACGTTCATCGTTGTCCTCAAATTCTTCACCGTTTTCGTCGGCTATAGTATTTTTCCGATGAAAATAATCATCGTTATCAATAAAATAAACCTGTAAACGTGCTGATTGAATAGAGGCAACCTTGATTATAAGTGGGTGATCTGTATCGTCGATAATCAGGTTCATCCCCGAAAGACGTATAACTTCGTGTAGTTGATTTCTACGTTCGTTTACAGCACCAAATTTAGGCATAAATGTTCTTGTTTCTTTTCCGCGGTCCTGTACTGCCTGTGGTAGAAATCTTCCCATATTCGACAACTCTGACTCGGGTAAATAAGGAAATATCTCCTGGGAAATAAACAAAACCTTGGTAACTTTTTTCTTCATTCTCTTCAGTGAGTGCTTTAGCGGGAGTTTTTCTTTATGCAAAGATATATAAAAAAAATCGGATATAAACAAGACCCTGACCGACAAATGTTAAGCAAATTTATAAGGAAGTATTTTAGTATTAAATAATTTCTGTAACGCTTAAAAGTTATTTATCAGATATTCAGATGTTTAGAAGATGATACCTAATTTATCATATTTCTGATATCAGTATGCTTTTATAGAAGTTTAACCAAGAATTGTTTTTTAGACAGAATTATTCTTATTTTGCATGATAATAAGTAAAATTGTTGTTGAAAATGAGATTTTTAGTTACTAATATAGTCCGTTGAATCACCGTAATGAATGATTATAAAATAAGTTTTAGTACTTTTGCACCCTAATTTATTTGACAAAAATTACAACTTGTTTGCTGACTCGTTTTTCTGAATACAATGAAAATAATCAATCAAAAGATTTCGCTTAGAGCTGAAATTCTTGCAATAAAAGGCGAGGGTAAGACTATCGGCTTTGTGCCAACCATGGGTGCTTTGCATGAAGGGCATATGAAGTTGGTTAAGCAAGCAGTTGATGAAAATGACATATGTGTAGTGAGTGTTTTTGTAAATCCTACACAGTTCAATAATGCTTCTGATTTGGAAAAATACCCGCGTAATTTACAGCAGGATGCTGATTTGTTGAAGTCTGTTGGTTGTGAGTTGATTTTCGCTCCCGAAGCTGATGAAATGTACAATACAGACGAACTTATTGCCCATTTTGAGTTTGATTTTGCCGGATTAGATAAAGTTATGGAAGGCCAGTTTCGACCGGGTCATTTCAACGGCGTGGTGCAGATTGTAAGTAAACTTTTTCAATTGGTTCAGCCGGATAAAGCCTATTTTGGAGAAAAAGATTTTCAGCAGCTTGCTATAATTCACCACATGACCAAAGTTATGAATTTTGAAGTTGAAATTGTGGATTGCCCCATTGTGAGAGAACCAAGTGGTTTGGCAATGAGTAGCCGTAATGAACGATTAACCGCAATTCAGCGTAAAAATGCTGCCGAAATATCCAAAGTTCTGTTTGAAAGTCGTAACTTTGCAACTCAATTTTCTCCAAAAGAACTCACAAAATCGGTCACCGACAGGATTAATACAGTTGATGAACTAAAGGTTGAATATTTTGAGATTGTAAACTCAAATACTTTACAGACAATTCAATCCTGGGATGAGCCGTCAACCGGTTGTATAGCAGTTTTTTGCGGAGAGGTAAGACTTATTGATAATATAAGATACAATTAATAATTCAAAATTAAGAATTGTAAATTGAAAAATTAAACACATGTTTGTTCACGTATTAAAATCAAAAATTCATCGTGTTTCGGTAACTGAAGCC
>CAIQOG010000002.1 GCA_903873355.1 uncultured Bacteroidales bacterium | reverse complement strand
GCCGGGGCCATCCATACCAATAATGTGTGAAGCTGTGTTGGAAGCTTTCATGGCAATGTGCAAGGTGTAATCAGCTGTAACTGCAGTCAAATCTTTAGCAACCGGACCTGAGAAACCTAAACCTGACCAACCCACTGAATTTACAGAAAAGGAAAGGAAAGCACCAACTTCACCGTTCCAGTTTGGACCTGAAGCTGTTAAGGCAGTGTAAGTAGTATTCCACACATACAAAAAGTAATTGGTGTCATCAACCCTGTAATCTTTAACAACATTAGCTGCCGGAATTTTGGCTGCAGAAACATCATCCAGATAAATCAGATAATAATTTGAACCTTTTGTAAAATCATCTTGTGCAAAAGCACTTGTTGCAAAAGCACTCATAGCCAGCAACATCAAAGAAAAAGTAAGTTTTTTCATAATGATAATTAATTAAATTGTAAATAAATATTAGTGAATAATTGTAGTTTATAGTGTGTAACCGGCCAATTAAAGCCGGTTACTTTTTTTATTAATATCCTGGATTCTGTGCCATTGGATTCAGATCAATTTCTGCAGCAGGAATCGGAAATAATTCATGCTTTCCTTTCTCAAATGTGGCCATTTCATTTTTTGCTGCAGTTGTTTCAGTTGCTTTGTAGGCATCCATCGTTTCCTTTGCAATTCCCCATCGGCACAAATCGAACCAGCGGTGACCTTCCATGGCGAGTTCTACACGACGTTCATGACGGATTGCTTTACGTAAATCGGTTTGATTATCGGCATACGTTCCATATGGGAAAGCCGGTAATATCGCAGCAGTTCCACGAGCGCGTGACCGTACTGTTTCAAGTGCTGTTTTTGCAGCAATCAGATTATTCGTTTCGCAACATGCTTCAGCATACATCAACAAAACATCGGCATAACGGATTACTTTATTATTGATTGGACCACGTGAAAAATGTGATAATCCAATATATGATCCATCCGCATTCATCAAAGCGTATTTTCTGTTACAATATCTTGAACCTAAATAGATTTCTTCATTCGGATTAGTCATATCAGCATCTGTTGGATTAAAAATTGTAACATCTCTACGTGGATCAGCTGTTTCATAACTATCGTATAGATTCTGAGTTGGTTTGTTAAAACCCCAGCCACCAGCTTTCGATGAACGTGAGCGGGTAAGAATTACTGTAAAAGTTCCTCGTGTAAAACCATTGCCTTGACCAAAATCACTCGTTGGGTCATCCATGTATTGAATTTCGAATACTGATTCTTTTGCGTTTTCACCTGCCAAGGTAAAGTTATCTGCATAATTCGAAACTAACGAGTATTCACCCGAAGCAATAATTGAATCGCCCCACGATTTGGCTTTATCATATTGATGAACATACAGATTTGTTTTCAACAACATAGCCTGAGCTGCTCCTTTAGTTGCACGTCCTAAATCAGTTGCAGCGTATTTACTTTTCTTCCAAAGTAAGCTATTTGCCGATTCCAAATCGGAAATGATGAAGCTGTATATATCTTCTGCTGAAGCACGTGGTTGTTTCCATTGATTAGATGACTGTATTACAAAGTCAACTTTAGGAACTCCACCAAAAATACGTACCAACCGGAAATAATACATGGCTCTTAAGTATTTTGCTTCACCAATGATTCTATTCTTCACACTTAAGCTCATTGACGTATCGATTTTCATAGCTGGTACTTGTTCCAATACGAGGTTTGCACGTGCAATCCCCTGATATTGAGCCCTATAGAAATCGAGTAAATAAGCATTGTTGGTTGCTGTTTTGAAGTTTTCCATATCGTAAACCATCGACATGTCGCCAATACTTTGACCGCCTTTTAATGCATCATCCGACACCACATCACCCACAAACCATTCAGGGAAATAGGTAGAGTTGAATTCCCACATTAACGGCATATATGCTCCATTTACAGCCTGTATGGCCGCTTTTCCACTTGTGAAGAAGTCTTCCAGTTTTGTTACACCAAGCTTAGGTGCAGTCAACCAATCTTCGCATGAAATCAAAGTTGTTGATAACGCCAAAACGAACATTATTTTAAATATGTATTTTTTCATTGTTGTATATTTTAATTGATAATGATTGATTTACCTTTTTGTCAATAGAATTAAAAATTGATATTTGCTCCTACCAAAAGAGTTCTTGATTGAGGATAATTACCATAGTCAACTCCACGATTTCCTACCTCTGGATCGTAACCTGTATACTTGGTAAAGGTCAGTAAATTATTACCTGAAATATATACACGCAAACGATTGATACTCACTTTCTCTGTTATTGATTTCGGAATGGTATATCCTAATTGTACGTTCTTTACACGTAGATATGATCCATCTTCAATAAACCGGCTTGAAACTTGCATGTTATTGGTACTTCCATAAGGATTTGGGATTGAACCCGTAGGATTAGTCAACGTCCAAACATCACGCATAGCTGTGCTTAAAGTTGCTTCTTCTCCTTTACCTTCAAGTCTTTCACGGGTTGCATTGTAAATCTGGTTTCCGGCTACTCCTTGTAGGAATACTTGTAAGTCAATCCCTTTCCAATCGAGTGATGCGTTAAAACCATAACTGAACTTAGGAAAGTTATTTCCAATATCAACTCTATCTGCATCATCTATTTTACCATCATCATTTTGGTCAATGAAACGGGCATCACCACCAACTGCGCCTGGTTGAATTACTTTTCCAGCTGAGTTTGTATAGGCTAATGCTTCAGCATCAGAGGCAAATACACCATCATATTTATATCCAAAGAAAGTAAATAAGGAATAGCCCTTATCACATATTGATTTATCGTAATATATTTTATCACCTCCATTTAAACTAACTAGTTCATTTTT
>CAIQOG010000001.1 GCA_903873355.1 uncultured Bacteroidales bacterium | reverse complement strand
ACCGAGTAATAAACTGTCGCATTGTGAGAAATTACGGGCATTTTCGGCTGCCGGATTGATTTTCACCAAACCACGATAGCTGTTTTGGCTTACACCTGCCGAAATTCCTTTTGACAGAATATGACTGCTGGTATTTTTTCCAATATGAAGCATTTTGGTGCCTGTATCGGCTTGTTGATGGTGATTGGTTACGGCCACAGAGTAGAACTCAGCTGACGAATTATCGCCGAGCAAAATACAGCTCGGATACTTCCATGTTATAGCCGAACCGGTTTCCACTTGCGTCCACGAAATTTTTGAACTTTCGCCTTTGCAAATTCCACGTTTCGTTACAAAATTATAGATACCGCCAACGCCGTTTTTGTCGCCGGGATACCAGTTTTGAACAGTTGAGTATTTTACCTCAGCATTTTTCATGGCCACAATTTCCACAATGGCAGCGTGAAGCTGATTCTCATCGCGCATAGGTGCCGTACAACCTTCGAGATACGAAACATAACTATCCTCGTCGGCCACAATCAATGTACGCTCAAACTGACCTGTATTCATGGCGTTGATACGGAAATAGGTTGAAAGTTCCATTGGGCAACGAACGCCTTTGGGAATATAAACAAATGAACCGTCGGAAAAAACGGCGCAGTTCAATGTTGCAAAGAAATTATCGGTATAAGGAACTACCGAACTCATATATTTCTGCACTAAATCAGGATGATGTTCGACCGCTTCGCTGAACGAGCAAAATATGATTCCCAGTTCCGACAAACTTTCTTTAAAAGTAGTTTTTACCGAAACACTATCCATAACCGCATCAACTGCAATACCCGACAAAGCCATTCGTTCGTGAAGTGGAATACCCAGTTTTTCGAATGTTTTTAGCAACTCCGGATCAACTTCATCCAGACTTTTTGGTGCATTTTTTCGTGGTGCCGCATAGTACGCAATACTTTGATAATCAATGTTAGGAATATTAAGATGTGCCCATTCAGGCATTTTCATCGTTAACCAATGACGGTAGGCTTTTAGGCGAAAATCAAGCATCCATTCCGGCTCGTTTTTTTTGGAAGAAATAAGCCGAACCACATCTTCGCTTAGACCAATAGGAATAATATCGGTCTCAATATCGGTTGTAAATCCGTATTTATAATCGGCTTGGGTTACTTCGTGTAATATATCAGTTGACATAATTTCAATATACAAATTACCAATTTACATTGCAGAAAAGTGGTATTTATTTTAAGACTGCAAAAGTACAAAAAAATACTATTCCGAAGCAAATCATTCAGCCTCATGAAAGTAAACAACATAACACGGTTATAGCAGATTTTGTTTTGAAATTCACTTACATTTCATAAGCAAATTTCTTATCAGAGAAGAAAAATAATGATTAAAGTATTGAATATCGGCAATTTAATATCATTTCAAATATTTTTCCAAAAACCTATCCTGTTCCCAAAGCAGATGCAGAATGTTTTCACGTGCCACATAGCTATGTTGTTCTTTCGGTAGAATTACTATGCGTGCCGGTGCGCCAAGTCCTTTCAGCGCCTGAAAATAACGTTCAGTTTGCAAGGTGAAAGTTCCCGGATTGTTATCTGCTTCGCCATGAACAAGCAAAATGGGTGTTTTCATTTTGTCGGCAGTCATAAAAGGCGACATTTTATTGTAAACATCGGGTGCATCCCAGTAGTTTCGTTGCTCGCTCTGAAACCCAAAAGGCGTAAGTGTGCGGTTATACGCTCCGCTTCGGGCAATTCCACAGGCAAACAAATTACAATGAGTAAGCAGGTTTGCAGTCATAAACGCTCCATAGGAATGTCCACCTACAGCTACTTTCTTTCTGTCAATAAATCCAAGTGAATCCACAGCATCGATTGCCGCTTTGGCATTGGATACCAGTTGTTCAATAAAATTATCGTTAGGTTCAGTTTTCCCTTCGCCGATAATTGGGAAAGCAGCATCATCCAACACGGCATAACCGCGAGTTACCCAATACACAAACGAACCATAATACGGATAGGTAAATTCATTGGGATTTGCCGAACTTTGCCCGGCACTGTTTTTATCCTTGTATTCGGCCGGATAAGCCCAGACTAGCAACGGCAATTTTTCGGTTTTGGCCTTGCGGTCGTAACCCGCAGGCAGATAAAGCGTTCCCGAAAGTTCCACACCATCAGTCCGTTTGTATTTTATCACTTCTTTGTACACATCCTTGATGCTTTTAAAAGGATTCGGGAAATGT